>USPH01000008.1 GCA_900556515.1 uncultured Collinsella sp. | reverse complement strand
CGGCAGCGTCAGATGTGTATAAGAGACAGGTGCTCCGAGCGGCTCGGCTGGCAGCTCGGGCGGCAGCGTGTCTGTGCAGGAAAAGCCCAAGGCCTATGAGTCGCAGACGGTCGAGGTGGCAGGCATTACCTATGAGTCGGTGGCTCACGGTACGTTCTATCGTGGCGATGCCAAGCTACAGGACGGCTTTTACCTGCACATCAAGATCACCAACAACAACACAAAGAACAGGACGTTCAGTTCCTTTAACGTGCATGCTGCCCAGGGCGATCTTGAGGCAGGCGACCCGTTGTTTACTTCCGGCAAGGCGGCTGTGCTCGACTACGTTGCAAGCGAGGCCCCCGATGATCTGCACAAGGGAATTGACCTTTCCGAGAGGCCAGACATCGGTCCGGGCGAGACCGTTGAGTACGTATATTTCTGGGCGCCCAAGACGGCGTACTACGGGCCCATCACTGTCGAGTTCGTAGACGCTTACGCCCCCGCTAAGAACCACGAGGCCATGCACTTTGACACCACGGGCTGCGAGACCAAGGAGTTCAAGGCGGCCGGCGGCGTGGCCGATTCTGGCGAGAAGGCAGATTTAACGGGCATCGACTGCGCGTCGTACAGCATCGAGGCCGCCGATGGGTACACGCTGGATTCGTCCGACGAAGAGCGCGAAAAGGCAAACTTCTTCCACGACGAGACTGGAGGACGCCTGAACATCAGCATCTTCCCGCGCTCGCCGGAGGAAGAGGTTGCAAGCCTAGAGCAGGTCTACGAAGGCAAGGAGACAACAACCGACCAGGTCGAGTACAACGGCATAACGTGGCTGCGCTTTACCGGTCCCGACAACGGCCATACGCTGTTTGCGACGGCTCCCGCAACGGGTGAAACCGTCCGCGTGTCGATTGGCTGGAAGATCGATTGGGACGCCGCCGTGCCCATGATGGAGGCGCTAAAGCTCAAGTAGCGCTGTGATTCCCATGTCAGGCGACTCAGGGCTGGCTCCGAGTTATCGGGGCCAGCCCATTTTGATGTTCGATGAGCCGAGTCGGCGTCTCTCGTAAAAGCAACTAGGAGCTAGCGAGGCTTATCCGAATTGACCTCATTGGCGGTGTCGGTTTCGAGCGCCGTGCGGCGGGCACTGTAGGCGACGAGGCCGGCGCCTGCCGCGGCGAGTGCTGCTGCGGCTGCTGTCAGGGGAGCGTTGACATCGCCCGTGCCCGCAAGCGCGCCCGCTTTTCCGGGGCGCTTGTTAGTGCCGTGGTCCTTGCCACTGCCGGAGCTGCTTCCGCTGGAGCCGCCGCCCTCGTCAGCACCGCCGCCACTCGAGCCGCCATCGCCGTCGACCGTCATCGGTGCATCGTGAAGCCCCGTCGTATCCGCGCTGTCGCATACGCCGACCTGAACTTTTGAGCGTTCGCATGCCGCGTCGGGCACATGAAGCTCGTGCAGTACGGCACCCAGCGTCGAGTTTGCGCCCGGTCGAATTTCCTCGAGCGTTACGGGATCGAGCGCCACCAGATTACGTGCCTTCGCATACAGCGTTACGCGTTTGCCCACTTCGTCGCTCCAACTCTCGGGGATGGCGAAGCTCATGCGGAACTGTGCCGTGCAACCCGGTGCCAGCACGGCGTTGCCGTTGTCGGCAACCAGCGGGTGCGTTGCAAAACGTGCGCCCAGCGTCTCGAGCGCGTACTTCACATGTGCCATGTCGTTGGCCGAAGCGTCCTCGGCAAGCTCTGGATCGTAGATCGAAGCCATGCGTGCGTTCATTCCGAATCCGATGGATGCGCTGGAGAACGGCTGGCTGGAGCCCTCTCGGTATAGATCGATCGTGCCGGCGGTCAGCAAGGTGTTGCCGTCGTTTCGCACCGTGACCATGAAGGATTCGCCTGCTGCTCCGGGCACCACCGCGCCCGAGGTAGCGACCGCGCCCGTCGGAGTGGCACACGCCACCAAGGGCACTTCGATGCCGTGCAGCTCTGCCTCGCTCTTCTCCGCGCTCACAATGTGCGTGGCGAGCGCGGAGAGCATGCCTCCCGACGTTAAAAATGTCGTTATCTGATCGACGGGATGGTCTAGCTCGCACATCACGAACGGCTCCGTGAACAGATCGCCTGCCAAGGTGCTGGCGAAGATGCGGAAGTGCTTGCCCATCACTGCTACCGGGTTGCCTTCTTCGTCGTAGGTTTGTCCCACCTTGCCATCGGTGTTCTCTACATAGAGTACGCACCTGCCGTTGTTGCTTACGCTAAACGATGCTGGGCCACAGCCTGCGGCACCCACGGGCTGCGTTGCAAATGCCGATGCGCCTCGCGTCCAAGTAATATGCTGCAGTTGCTCGTTGACGGTTGCCAAAAAGCCCGAATGTTGTGGCCACGGCACCGCGTGGGGTACTGTGGCATCTGGCGACATAACGCCCCAACCCGCGATGGACTGGCCGATCACGGCGTACGACGCGCAGCCACAACCGCCTGCAGTCTCGTATGCAACGGGCACCACCATTTTGCCGTTGATATTCTCGGGCGCGCCCAGCTCGATGCTCGATGGTGCCTGCGGAAAGTGGAGGACCTGACGGAACGTGAGACTGTCGCCCAAATTATCCGACCACAGGGTAAAGCATTCCAGCGCAACCTCGGCCTCGCTGCCGAGCGCCTTCTCTGCGGTGGTTCCGCGGCGGTGGAGGTAAGCGCCCGACAGGCGCCCGTCGACCAGCGTCTTGCCCACCGTGATACGCGGGCACTGCAGGCAATGGTAGCCATCCTCCTGAAGGCGGCCGCGCGAGATGCTGCGCCACGACGTGTGCGATATCACGCGAACTTCGTCGTTGCTTATGCGCAGGCGCACAACGGACAGTATGCCGGATGTGCTCGCCGTATCGAAAAGGGTGTTGTCGCCGGCGGGGCGCTCGCCCGAGACCAGCAGCACGTAGGCGTCCTGGTTTCCTCTTCCGTCCGTATATTCCACCACGTCGAAGTCGTAATCGAATATGCCGTCGCGCTCCACGTCGTTCTCGCCAAACCCAAGGGGAAAGTCCACGGGCGTGGGAGCGGACCACGTGCCGTTTGCCTTTGTGTGCACCACTAGGCGCGAGCGTCCATTGTCGCCGTAGCGCACCGAGGCGATACGGAACAGGCATTCTACGCTGGCAATCATTGCCAGCTTCATGTGAGCTTCGCTGAGTACGCCGGAAAACAGCACGTTGCCGCTCGAGGGCTTGATGCCGCCACGCTCGTCCTCCGATACACCGGTAGAATTGGCGTTGGGGTCCGCAACGGCGTTCGTTGCCTGCCCGATGTAGGTGTACTTATACTTCGGTGCGGCATTTTCGTCGTTCTCCATCAGCGCGTGGACGAAATGTTCGACCTGTCCCGTGTCGTCGCTCTCCGCGTCCGCCTCGAGCTCAATGCGCGTGACTGCCCGGTCCCAATCGCGTACGGTAGGCGCGATGTTTATCGCGGCGGCTGCAACCTCGGCGCGTGCGAGCAGCTCGGCGTTGGTGACGATGGTGGCCGATGCGATAAATTGCGGCACGCCGCCCGCCTCGGCGTTGCCGGCTGAGCCGAAGCAGGCATCTAGTGTATAGGGCGTATCTCCACCCAATGCGAGCTCAGAGCGCTGGAGTACATACTGGTCGCCGTTGTTCACCGACATATTCCACGAATCGAGGAGTGTGGGCCACGACCCCGACCAAGCCTTGGTGGTCCACTTGAACATCACGAACTGGAGTATCACATCGACATCGACGTCTGCACCTACGCGCAGTCGCGGAAGCTGGTGTCCATCTGCCTTCTCGTACCCAATGAACAGCGTGAGGGATGCGGCGCCGCGCACGGCGGACGAAGCGACGCCTGCAACGCCGGTGCCAAAGGTGACGGCAAGCCCGATCTGGATGGTGAACGAGCCCGACGTGTTTGAATAGTCGAGCGAAATGTTTTTGAAAAACGCCGCGCCGCTGCCGTGCGTGTGGGCACCCACGGCGAGCGCCAGCTTCGCCAGCACCCAGGGGTTGACGTTTAGGAAAAACGGCACCGGTCCTAGGGTAAACTGCTCGGTCCAATTGAGGTCGGTTCTTACCTGGAAGAGGGCCTTAATATTGCCGTATGCGGGGTCGTTGTTGTTACCCCAGGTTTTGCCCACCCAATCGTAGGCGAGCGAGCCGTACAGCTGTGTGGCGATATCCATCGTGAACAGCGGCGTGCAATGGTGGCGAAGGAGCTTGGTGTTTCTTGGATCGGTGCCCGAACCGGCACTCATACTTTTGTACTGATTCCACTTCCCCTCCATCTCGTCGAGGTAGCGGTTTGCCTGCTTGGCGCCCGACTCACGCGGCGATTTCTTCCAGTATTCCGGATCAGGGTTGCCCGAATCGTTCATATAGCTGGCTGGTTTGTATCCTCCGCCAAACAGCACGTATCCAGCAAACGAGAAATCGAAGAGAATCGGAAATGTGGGCATCCAACACGTGAACTTATTGCCGCCGATGCCGGGAAACGCTGCGGGGAAATCAAACGGAGTGATCTCTTGGTCCATAGTGGTGGGGACGATAGTGGTCGATCCGGATTCCGCCTTTGCCGCCGGCGCGGTAACAACGGCCATGGGGGAGGAGAGCGTGTAGGTTTTGCCTTGGTAGTCGAGGACAAAGCGCAGCTTGCATCCTTCTTCCAGAAGGCTCGACGCTGCATCGAGGAACTTGTCTTTGAGCGTGAACGTCGCCAGATTATCCGCGCCCGATGCGCTGGCCTTGACTTGGCCAATCTGCGTGACGGTTTCGGATGAGCTGCCCGCAGCGGGCATCACTTTATTGATATGCAACGTTGCCTGCCCGCCCTGCGGCAGATGGGCCTGCACGGTAAAAGCGTGCGTGTCGGGCTGATCGTTTGCTGCTTCGTCCGCTGGCATTGCCATGAACGTAGCGTCGGCGTACTGAATGTCCCATTCGTCGAATGTGAGCTGGCGGAAGTACGGCTCGCCATCGGAGAGCGGACGTGTGGGTGCGGTAATGGCGGTGCCGCCTTGGACACGCGCGAGGGGAATCTCGACATCGCGGTAGCCTGCCATGCTAATGGAAATGCCGCCGTTAAAGTCGTACGCGTCGAGAAGCGTCGCCTCGTCCACGTAGCCTTCCGAAAGCGGCGCGACCTCAAAGATGGCCGTGCCTTCGTCATCGGTCGTGGCGGTGAGCTGCTTGCCTGCGGCATAGCGCGACGTGAGCGTGACCTGGGCGCCCGTGATGGGCGTATTCTTGTTGGCGACGTCGACCACGACCACACCGAACATGGTGCGCGAGAGAACGAGCACCCTGAAGGGGTCTTTTTCGTCGGCATGGGCTTCGGTGGGCGCGAACGGCAATATGAAGGCGTTTGCGCTTTCCGGCACGCGCGGCAACATAATGCTCGCTAACGAGGACGCTCCGGCAACAAGTAACGAACGGCGATCAAGCATCTTGGGCTCCCATCCCGCAAGTATCGGTGGAAATAATCCAATTTTGCGAGAAGGCGCCCCGTAGCGGTAGTGCCGTTCAAGGGTCAAAATGTCCAAATTGATCGAGCGAAGCGCCGGGTTCCGGAATGCGTTCGATTCGCTTGGCAGTCCGGTCGCTAACGTAACATATGCGCGACCAGCTCGGTGCGTGTGCCGATGCCAAGCTTTGCGTATACGCCGGATAGGCGGTTTTTGACGGTGCCCGGCGATACTCCCATATGGCGTGCGATTTCGGCGTTGGTCCACCCACGACAGGCGAGCATGGCCATGGTGAATTCCGTGGTCGTTAGATCGTCGGCCACGTCCTCGCCCGAATCGGGGTTGTGGATGCGCCGCCAGCCGTAGCTGAAGCGGTACGTGATCTCGATGATGCGCGCGAAGTCGTCAGGGTATTGCGTTTTTAGGCACGCCTCGATGAGCCCCTGTAAAAGGCCGTGATGCTCGCCAATGAGCTCGATAAGGCCGTCGGGACGCGCAATGTTCCAAGCAACTCCGAAGTGCGTTTTTGCGGCGTCGACGTCTTTGAGACTCATGCATGCCATGGAAGCTGCCAGGTGCAGGAACAGTTCCGAGATCGGATAGCTTCCCTGTTTCATGATCAGGGCATTTTCCGCCATGCCTAGGCTGCGGCCGTATTCGCCGCGCAGGTACAAGGCGTGCGCCATCACGTAGCTGGCGAACAGGCGCAGGCCTTCGGGCAGATGCGCCACAAGTGGATAAAACTCTTCGGCAGAATACGGGGAAGGCAAGTGCAGCAGGACACTCGCGGCCGAGGCGAACAGGATATGCGTAGCGTGGATGGCGGGCGATTCCTCGTCGGCCGGCGTATCGAGGATGCCCGCAAGACAACGGCGGGCGTCGGCGATACGGTTGAGCGACAGGCTGGCATATCCGCAGATAAAGCATGCGGAATAGCGCAATGCGGGGTCGGTGGCGTCAAGATAGGGGCGCGCCGTCTTGGCAGCGAGGGCGGCCTGTCCGCGAAAGTACAGCGCTTCTGCCGTGGCGATGGTGCGTGAATCGGGGTCGGAAATGCCTGCAACCGCAGCGTCAATCTGCCCCGGCACAAAGGCGGTGCACATCAACGGCATGGGAACGCGTGGGTAGCCATCGCAGTCCATCATCCATCTCCCAACAGCTGGCAACAATAGCAGCAATTGTACTCCTGTTGCTCGGGACCCCTTTCGTTTTACTGTTCGGTTAACGCTACGGATCGTTTTGGAAGGCTTACGAGCATGGTGGTTCCGTTCTCGGAACTTGTTTCGACCTCTACCGTGCCACCGTGAAGCGCTGCAATCTCCCAAACAAGCGCTAGTCCGAGTCCTGCGCCGCCGTATGCCCTGCTGCGGGATTTATCCAGGCGAAAGAACGGTTGGAAGATGCTCTCACGGTACTGCTTGGGTATTCCCGGGCCCTGGTTCTCGACTCGCAGGAACACGTGGCTGTCGTTGTCGCAGATGGAGACGTTGACAGTCGAGCCGGGGTGGCTGTAACGGATGGCATTTTCGACCAGGTTAAACACCAGCCGATAGAGGAGCGTGTCGCTCCCGATTACTAAAGCGTTCCCAGCACAATTGAGGGCTATGCCCTTATTTTCGGCAAGTGGCGCAAGGTCGGTGAGGATCTCTTCGGACAAGGGACCAAGTTCCACATCGTCCTCGCAAGGAACGCTGCGGAGCTCACTCATCTCGAGCAACACCTTGGTCATCCGCGACATTCGCTCAGTTTGTTCTTGTAGCAGGCCGAGCAACTCGGCTGTTTCGGGTTGTAAGTTGGAGCGCTCGGAGACAAACAGTTCGATCTGTGCCTGCATAAGGGCGAGCGGGGTTCGCAGCTCGTGTGCGGCGTTGCCGGTAAACTGACGCTGTGCAGAGAACCCTTCGCCAAGACGGGCGATCATGTCGTTGAATGAGGCGCTGCATCGCTGTAGCTCGGTGGGTGCATCTTTGCTGAGCTTAATTTCGCTTAGGTTGTCAGGCTGCACACGCTCTACCTGGGCGGCAAAATCCCGTAGAGGCTTGAGCGCGTGGCCGCTCGCAAAGTATGCCAGCGCGCCGCCAAGGAGTGTGACTCCAGCTGTGATGTACCAGGCTGTCGTGCCAAAAGACTCCTGTGCGTCGTTTACGACGATCGTGACCTTGTCATCGGGGGTCGCTTTCGTTGGGTCGAATGCCTGGGGCGAATCTTCGCCGGTTGCGTTAAGGGCCGAGATGTCACTGCCGATGGCATCCATGTAGCGCATGCCCGTATAGCCGACCAGGCAGTTCGTCAGCACGCACGCTGCACACGTCAGCAGTGCCGTCATGATCGTTATGCGCCATTGCAGCGAAAGCCTTTTCATTCGCTATCCTCCATAACGTAGCCCTCTCCAATCCGATTGCGAATTGGGTCGTATCCCAAAGCGCTGCGTAGCTTTTTGCGGAGCGACGAGATATGAACGCGGGTTGCGTTGCTAAAGCTGTTCACGCTGCTATCCCAAACGTGCTCGATAAGCTCCTCCTGGCTTACCGGACGCCCCTGATTAAGCATCAGGTATTCCAAGATTCCCGTTTCCTTGCGTGTAAGAGATAAAGCCTCG
The DNA here is from genome assembly GCA_900556515.1 of uncultured Collinsella sp. GTDB lineage: Bacteria > Actinomycetota > Coriobacteriia > Coriobacteriales > Coriobacteriaceae > Collinsella. The sequence goes on along the minus strand of USPH01000008.1, from coordinate 7,365 downwards.
CTGTCCACGGAAGCGATGCGCGCCTTGGTATCAAAGCAGAGCTTTCCGCAGGTTAATACTATGTCGCTTTGTGCGAAGCGCCTGAGGGTAAGGCTGCGGATCCTTGCCGCAAGTTCGTCCAGATGAAACGGCTTGGTGAGGTAATCGTTGGCGCCGGCATCGAGTCCGGCGACTTTATCGGATACTTCGCCACGCGCGGACAGAATCAGTACCTTGGTCTCGCAATCGGTTTTCCTAAGTTCCCTGAGCACGGTCATGCCGTCGATACGGGGAAGGTTGAGGTCGAGTACCACGAGGTCAAAGACTTCAACGCCCAGCAGGTCGAGCGCCTCCTGTCCGTCGTGGCAGCAGTCGACGCTGTACGCCAAGTTTCGCAAGCTGCGCGCGATTGCATCACACAGTGCTCGCTCGTCTTCGACGATCAAAATACGCATAACAGTCTCCTTACACATTCCAAATCGCGCTTAACACGGATTTTATAGTCGATGTGGTCCAATGGTCGCGTAACGAAAGGAGTGGTTGGGTTGTTCAAAGCGGTAAAACCCGTGGTACAGGTCGCTTTGTTGATCGTCGGAATTGCCATGGTGTGCTTTGGTGTTATGCGTGGCGAGGCGGATGCCGTGCTGGCCAAAGCGATTAGGCTGTGCTTGGAGTGTATCGGAATTGGATAAAAGAGAAAACACTGCGTCGCATGTTTTGGCTCGATTTCGCGGATTCATTCAGGCGGCGGCGACGCTCGTCACCAACATTCACCTGCAAAACTTTGCCAAAGGCGGCATCTATCAGGGCGCGGGAAAAACAGTCTGCGTACCTGGACTTAATTGCTATTCGTGCCCCGCGGCATCGGGTGCGTGCCCCATCGGGTCATTCCAGTCGGTGGTAGGTTCATCCAAGTTCAACTTTTCTTACTATGTTACCGGTACGCTCATTTTGCTCGGCGTGCTGCTGGGACGCTTTGTATGCGGCTTTCTGTGCCCGTTTGGCTGGCTGCAGGAGCTGCTTCATAAGATTCCCGGCAAAAAGCTTTCGACAAAAAGGCTCAAGGCGCTTACGTATATCAAATACGTTGTGCTGCTATTTGCCGTGGTGCTGCTGCCCGTCTTGGTGGTTAACGACGTGGGCATGGGCGACCCGTTCTTTTGTAAGTACATCTGTCCGCAGGGTGTGCTCGAGGGCGCCATTCCGTTGGCCATTGCCAATGCCGGCATTCGATCCGCGTTGGGACAGCTCTTCACCTGGAAGCTTTTCATTCTCATTGCCGTGGTAGTGCTGAGCGTTTTGTTCTACCGTCCCTTCTGCAAATGGATTTGCCCGCTCGGCGCATTCTATGCGCTCATGAATAAGGTGTCCTTGTTGGGGATTCAGGTCGACGCGTGCAAATGCGTCTCGTGCGGCAAGTGCTCAAAGGTTTGTCAGATGGACGTTGATGTGGTCCGCGCGCCCAATCATACCGAATGCATCCGGTGCGGAAAGTGCATCGGGGCCTGTCCTGTCGATGCCATCAGCTATCGCTATGGCCTGGATGTGTCGGCGGAAAAGCTTCCCTTGACCGCCGATAAAAAGTAAACAAGCTTCGACAAAACGGAGGAATGACTATGAAGCTTTCTAAGATTGCGGCCCTGTTTATGGTGCCGGTATTGGCCTTGTGCCTTGTGGCATGTTCGGCGCCCGGTGGCAATGTGAGCGAATCTGCGAGCTCCGATCCTAAGATCGCAGAACTCACTGCGCAGAAGCCGGCCAATGCCGACGAGGCCGCCGAGCTGTATGCGAAGCTCATGCAGAAGGAGAACGAGATCTTTTCGAGTGATAACGCGCTGTGGGAAAAGGTATTCAATGCGGCAAATAAAGACTCGACAATGATTGAGGACGGCAGCAATTACGGCGATTTCTTGCTCAAGACCATCGACGGCGCCAAGGATGAGTTTACGGCGGATGAGCTTAAGACGCTCAAGGCCGGTGCGCAGCAGATCAAGGAAATCGAGGACAAGCTCGAGAGCTTGGAGAAGGAGTTCCCCGGCTGTGGAAGCACGCCGAGCGCAGGCGAGAGCGTCGACGCTTCGACCGCTGGCATGACGGCTGGTGCCAATGCTTCGAGCGAGGCGACGAAGTTCCCCAGCTTTACGGGCAAGGACCTGGACGGCAACGACGTGAGCAGCGACGAGCTGTTCTCTAAGAACAAGGTCACCGTCATGAACTTCTGGTTCACCACTTGCAAGCCGTGCGTGGGTGAGTTGGGCGACCTTGAGGACCTGAATAAGGAGCTTGCCAAGAAGGGCGGCCAGGTCGTGGGCGTCAATTCCTTTACGCTCGATGGCAACAAGGGCGAGATTGCAGATGCCAAGGACGTACTGAGCAAGAAGGGCGTGACATATAAGAACATCTGGTTCAAGTCGGATAGCGAGGCCGGTAAGTTTACGTCAAATTTGTTCTCGTTCCCGACAACGTATGTCATCGATCAGAATGGCAACATCGTAGGGGAGCCCATCGTGGGCGCCATCAGCTCCGCTGAGCAGCGCGCAGCGCTCGACAAGCTTATCGACCAGGCGATTGCGAATAGCGAGCAGTAGAAAACGCGTAAAGCATGGCGATGATCGTGCGCCGCTGTACGAAGTAGTCCGCTACCTTTCAAGATAAGCTCCACCATATAGAGGTCCCGCTCGGGACCTCTTCTTTTGGGCGCCGTCCCGTTCGTTTTTTGGCGCGGTTTGTTACATTCCTCACTGGCGTCGGCAAAAAATGGGGATAGAGTAGGACAAACGCGTCGAATACGAACGGCGGAGGAGAGCGGGCAGGGTGCCTGCGCAGGAGAGGTTGCCGTCCATGCTGGAGCTCAAAGGTATTTGCAAAAGGTACGTTACGCAGTCGTTTACGCAGGTGGCGCTCGACAGCGTGAGCCTGTCTTTTCGCGATAACGAGTTCGTGGCCATTCTGGGTCCCTCGGGTTCGGGCAAAACCACGATGCTCAACGTTATCGGCGGACTCGACCACTTTGATTCTGGCGACCTGCTGATTGACGGCATCTCGACCAAGGACTTCCGCGACCGCGATTGGGATGCCTACCGCAACAACCGCATCGGCTTTGTGTTCCAAAGCTATAACCTCATTCCGCATCAGACCATTTTGGAAAACGTGGAGCTGGCGCTCACGCTCACGGGCGTGGGGCATGCCGAGCGCCGCCAGCGTGCGCGCGAGGCGTTGGAGAAAGTCGGCCTGGGCGAGCACGTTAACAAGCGCCCAGGCCAGCTATCGGGCGGACAGATGCAGCGCGTGGCCATCGCCCGCGCCCTGATTAATGATCCCGAGATTGTGCTTGCCGACGAGCCGACCGGCGCTTTGGATTCAACGACATCCGTACAGGTCATGGATTTGCTCAAGGACGTGGCGCGCGACCGCCTGGTCATCATGGTCACGCACAATCCCGAGCTGGCGTACCAATATGCCACGCGTATCGTCAATCTGGCGGACGGCAAGATCACCGACGATTCCGATCCCTTCGATGCTGCCAAGGCCGCGCGTCGCGAGGCAAAGCCTACGCGCAAAACCTCGATGAGCTTTGTGACGGCGCTGGGGCTTTCTGCCCGAAACCTCATGACCAAGAAGGGCCGCACGGCCATGACTGCCTTTGCGGGCTCGATTGGCATTATTGGTATCGCGGCGATTCTGGCGCTGTCCAATGGCGTAAACGGCTACATCAAAAAGGTCGAGGAGGATACGCTCTCGAGCTACCCGCTTACGGTCTCCAAGCAGGACTACGACCTGTCATCCATGATGGGCGGACAGGGGGCTGCGGATGATGAGGCGTCCAACGGCGGGGATTTGTCCGACGGTACTGGTGGCAAAGCTAAGGGAACCGATAAGATCCCCGTGGTCACGGCCGTAAAGGATATGTTTGCGAGCGTTAAGTCCAATGACATGACGAGCTTTAAGGCATGGCTCGATGCCGGTGGCGACGGCATCGATAAAGAAGTCAACGCCATTCAGTACGGCTACGGTGTATCGCCGGTTGTCTATCGTGCCGGCAAGGGCGACGAGAAGCCCGTCCGGCTTGTTCCCAACGCTATGACCGAGGCCATGAGCGGAGGCGCAAGTTCGGCGGCAACGGTGAGCATGGAATCCATGGGAACCTCGGTCTTTAACGAGATGATCGACGACCAGAGTCTGCTCGACAGCCAGTACGATGTCGTCGCCGGTCACTGGCCCACGTCCGCCAACGAAGCCGTGATGGTGCTTTCGAGTCGCGGTACGGTGGGCGACTACACGCTCTACAGCATCGGTGCGCTGGATATCGATGAGTTCAACGATCTGGTAAACAGTGCCATGACGGCCGACGGTAAGATCGAGACGCCCGAGACCGGCACCGACTTTACCTACGACGATGCGCTGTCTGCCACGTTTAAGGTGCTGTCGCCGGCCGATGCCTATCGCAAAAACGAAGAGACCGGCATGTGGACCGACATGTCTGACGACGCCGACTTTATGGCTGCCAAGGTTGCCGACGGTATTGACGTGCACATTGTGGGCGTGGTGCGACCTAACGAGACGGCCAATGCGAGTGCGTTGTCTCCGGGCATTGCCTATACGCATGCGCTGACTCGCCAGCTTATGGAACGCGCCTCCGATTCGCAGATTGTGCAGGAGCAACTCGCCCGCCCCGAGACGGATGTCTTTACGGGCAAGTCTTTCGATGAACTGCAGGGCGAGGCCAAGCAAGGCGTGGATCTGGGCAGCATGTTCAGTGTGGACGAGGCGGCGCTCAAGAGCGCGTTCTCGTTCGATGCGTCTGCGCTCTCGGGTGCAGCCGGCGGTATGGACCTGTCGGGTCTTGACTTGTCCGGGTTGGATATCGACCTTTCGGGTGTTGGGAAGGACATCGACTTCAGCGACATTATGGCCAAGGCGCCGACCCCAGATTTCTCGGGCGTCTTCGATGGCTTGGAACTTACGCCCGAGCAGATGCAGCAGGTAGGCACGCTCGCCAATCAGCTGTTCACGGGCTTTATGCAGTCTGATCAGTTTAAGGCGCTGTCACCCGAAGACCTTAAGGACGCGTCAAAGCTTGCTGCCGCATTCTCGGCGTATCTTGAGCATGATGCCGCAGCCCAGCAATGCCTGGCTCAATTGAAGGCGCTCGGCGGCGATGTCCTGGCAGAGCGTCTTCGGCAGGCGATGAGCGATTATGTGCAAAAGCAGCTGGCTCCGTATCTGCAGCAGGCTATGGACCAGGTGATGAAGTCGGTCAGCGATCAGATTGCGGCGACGGTATCATCCCAGCTCAAGGCGGGCGCGGCAGGGCTCATGGGTCAGATGGCGACGCAGATGTCGTCGAGTTTTGCCAACTTGGCGGGCGCCATGCGCGTGGATGCGAGCGCCTTTGCTCATGCCATCCACTTCAACATGGACGCCGAGGACCTGAGCTCGCTCATGATGAGCTATGCGAAGGCGTCGAAGCTCACCTACGACAACAATCTGACCACGTTGGGCTATGCGGACGAGGCGGACCCCATCTCGGTCAAGATTTTCCCGCGTGACTTTGAGGCCAAGGAGCGCGTACTCGATCACATCGATGCGTACAACAAACAGGTCAAAGCCGCTGGCCACGATGAGCGGGCGATCTCGTACACCGACTACATGGGCATCATCATGGGTTCGGTGACCGACATTGTGAACACCATCAGCTTGGTGCTCATCGCATTCGTGAGCATCAGCCTGGTGGTGAGCTCCATCATGATCGGCATCATCACCTACATCAGCGTGCTGGAGCGCAAAAAGGAGATTGGCATTCTGCGCGCGATCGGCGCGTCGAAGCGCAACGTGGCAAACGTGTTCAACGCCGAGACCTTTATCGAGGGCCTCATTGCCGGCGTCTTTGCCATTGTCGTCGTGGTGCTCGTGAGTTTCCCGGTCAATGCCTGGGCACTTGCGGTCAAACAGGTTCCCAACCTGATGAGCCTGCCCGTGCAGGATGCGCTGGTACTCATCGCGATTTCGGTGCTGTTGACGGTCGTTGCCGGCCTGCTGCCTGCTCGCAGCGCATCCAAGAAGGACCCCGTCGAAGCCCTGCGCTCCGAATAATGTGACAAAGGGGCTGTCCCTTTGCCACATGGGGGAAGGGGCAGCCCCCCTCCTGCGCCTAGCTCGTTTTACCCATCAACGTGATACGGATGCTTGGATGGGTGTACTCGTCAAACTCGTCCTCGGGATCCGTGTCAAACGAGTAATACGCTTTGACGGGGTCGTCGCTCGTCCTGATGGAGATTCTCTCGTAGAGCGAACCGTTCAAGAAAGCCTGCCTAAACTCTTCGGGGAGCTTTTGCGGTGCTAGGAGCTCGGGGCTCACGGTCTTGACGTCTGCGGTTTGGACGACAGAGGAAAGCTCGTCAAAGTCGAGCTCGATGCGGGCGAGGTTGTCCTCAAGGCTCGCATCGGGGTCGATTTCTGCTACGTAACTCACTTCCTTGAGCGTTCCCTTGTTGTCGAAATCCAGGTACGTATAGGTCTTCTGGGTATCGGAGTCGCCGTCGTGCAAGTAGCCGCGGACGTGATAGCCGTAATCTTGATATCGCTCGTAAGGGTCATCGGCAGACACGTACTCGCATGCGGGCTCTAACGTCTTGCGGGCGATGGCGATCTGCTCGGCCGCGGCCGCGGCGTTCTCCTGCATCTCGGTGTTTCCCTGCGCCAGCTGCGGGATATAGGCACCGCATACGATTGCGAGGGGTAGCGCCACAAGCGCGATGATCCACTTTTTTGCACGGGGGATAGGCAAGCCGCAGGCCTCCGCCATGGCCTTTGCGTTAGCGAAGCTCTCGGTAAGCACGTCTGCTGCGGTGGCAACGGCGCCTACGGCAGCGGCGACTTCTGCCGCGCTGCCCAGATTGCGTGCGGTCTCGTTGTCGCTGTTCTTGAGTAAGCGCGCGGCGGCCTGCGTACCGACAACGCCTGCGATTTGTGCCGAGCGGTCTTTCTCGGTCTGCTCGACGACGAGTCGGCGCTGCATTTTCTTCCACTGCTTGCCGCGCATACCAAAGCGTGGCGCGAGCGTGCAGTAGCAGAATATGACGAGCTCGATGGCGGTGAGCACCAGGGCGGTCATCATACCCGTCTCTTGGAAGCCTTCGTGATGAAAGACGATGTCGTCAATCATTTCGAAGGGAATGATCAAAAATGGCAGCACGAATGCCATGGCAAGCGCCGCACCGGCAATCTTGGGGTAGATGCAGTATCGCCGGATGCGCTTGCGTTCTTGTTCGGAAAGTGTAGCCATTGCCGGTCCTTGGTGTCGTGGCGGTCGTTGCGGCGCGCGGGGCGCGTCAGTCTGGGCTAGCGTTGGATAAGAGCTGTCTCTTATACACATCTGACGCTGCC
>USPH01000007.1 GCA_900556515.1 uncultured Collinsella sp. | reverse complement strand
CCGTCCATCATGTGGCGCATGATGGGGCTCGTCCGACCGCTTGCCGGCTGGCTTGTGCTAGCCGTCGCGCTGGGCAGCATTGGCATGCTCACTGCCGCGTTCGTGCCGGCCTTTGGCGCCCTTGGCCTTATGGCCGCGCTGGGCAGCAACGCCTTGGGGCTTGGTCTGATCGCAGCATGCGCGGCCTGTGCCGCCTGCGGCATCGCACGCGGGCCGCTCCACTACGGCGAGCAGCTCTGCAACCATTACATCGCATTCCGTCTGCTCGCACACATTCGCGACCTGGTGTTTGGCGCCCTGCGCCAGCTCGCCCCCGCCAAGCTCGAGGGCCGCGGCAAGGGCGAGCTCGTGAGCCTGGTCACCTCGGATATCGAGCTGCTCGAGGTCTTCTACGCGCACACCATCTCGCCCATTGCCATAGCTCTGGTCTGCACCGTTGTGTTTGAGGGCTTTTTGCTGGCTGTGAGCCCCGAGCTCGCGGGCATCGCGCTCGTGGCCTACGCGGTCCTGGGCGTGCTGCTGCCCCTGGTCTCGGCCAAGGCATGCGGCACCACCGGCCGCCAGAGCCGCGAGGGCGCCGGTAAGCTGGGCGCCTTTGTACTCGACAGTCTGCGCGGCGCGGGCGAGACCATCCAGTTTGCCGGTGGCATCGATCGCAGCCGTGCCCTGGGCAAGCTGACCGAGCAAGTCGGCGCCGTGGACGCGCGCCTCAAGCGCCGCCAGGCGGTCAGCGAGGCCGTAGCCGATGCGCTTATTCTTGTGGCTAATCTGGTGATGCTCGGGCGTGCGCTGCAGCTGGTGGCTGCGGGAACGATTGACTTTGCCGCAGCGTTTGTCGCCGTCTTTACCTTTGTGTCGTCGTTTGGCTCGGTGATGGCCGTGAGCCGCCTGGGCGCCTCACTGCAGGAGACGCTCGCCTCGGGCGCACGCGTGCTCGATTTGCTCGACGAGCAGCCCCAGTGCGCCGAGGTCGCCGATGGACAGAACGTTGAGTTTGCCGGCGCCGCAGCCGAGCATGTGAGCTTTAGCTATGTGGGCGGCGTGGACGCGGGCGGTGCGGGCGCCACAGAGCAGGTCGCGAACGACACCGCTGCGAGTCTCATCCTCGACGACGTGACCTGCACCTTTGCGCCCGGTACCATGACCTGCATCATGGGGCGCTCGGGTTCGGGCAAGTCGACGCTGCTTAAGCTGCTCATGCGCTTTTGGGACCCCGCAGCCGGCACCATCACGGTGAGCGGCGTCGATGCCCGCCACATCAACACGGCGAGCCTGCGCAGCCACGAGGCCTATATGACCCAGGACACGCATCTGTTCTGCGGCACCGTACGCGAGAACCTGCTGGTCGCGCACGCCAACGCCACCGATGCCGAGCTGCTCGACGCTTGCCGCTCCGCCTCACTCACCACGCTCATCGACCGTCTGCCGCAGGGACTCGACACGCCCGTTGCCGAGCTGGGCGACTCGCTTTCGGGCGGCGAGCGCCAGCGCATCGGCCTTGCGCGCATCTTCCTCAACGACGCACCCTTCATCTTGCTCGACGAACCCACCAGCGCGCTCGATGCTCTCAACGAGGCGTCCGTGATGCAGGCAATCGACGAGCTCAAGCGCCGCGGCAAGACCATTGTGCTCGTGAGCCACCGTGCCAGCACCTGCGCGTTTGCCGATTTCTCGCTTTCGGTCGAGCACGGGAGGCTGAGCTAATGGCGCGCCCAGTCGACACACCGGAGCTAGCACGCAAACGTGAGCGTGAGGCCCAAATGGTGTCGCAGATGATTGCGCTGTGGTGTCGTGGGCATCATGGCGGCGGGCATGTGGTCGAACAGGCTGGCGACGATGAGTCCGTGCGCGTGAAACTCGGCCTTCGAACCATTACGCTCTGCCCCGAATGCGCCGAGCTGCAGAAATACGCCATCGCGCGCATTGAGCACTGCCCGCACATGGGCACCAAGACATTTTGCTCGGCATGTCCTTCGCATTGTTACCGGCCTGCCATGCGCGAGAAGAACCGCGAGGTTATGCGTTGGTCGGGACCGCGTATGATCCGCTATCGCCCCATCACCGCCGTGAGACACGCGATGGTAACAGTGCAGGCCAAACGCGCGGCGGCACGAAGCAAGTAGTCGCCGGCGCCGGCACGCGCCGCCCCGCCTTTCCACTCGATTTCGGCACCCGGCGTGCGCGGCGTGTTGAGAGCTGCACCATTACAATGGAGCGGATTCACCAAATGCAAAGGAGTCGCCATGCCCGCCTGCCCGCTGGTCGATTGCCATACTCATACCTCGTTCTCGGACGGGCACGCCTCGTTCGAGGACAACGTCCGTGCCGCTGCTGCCGCCGGCTGCCGCGTCATGGTCTCGACCGACCACCTTACCCTGCCCGCCAGTATGGATGCTAACTGCGAGGTGCAGGTCGTCGAGGGCGACTTGCCGGCACATCGTTTGGCCTTTGAGGACGCCCGCAAACTCGCCGCGCAGATTGCGCCGGAGCTCACCTTTATCTACGGTTTTGAATGCGATTGGTACGAGGGCTGCGAGCCCTTGGTAGAGCACTGGTCCCAGGGCGCCGTCGTACGTCTGGGCAGCGTGCACTGGATTGGCAACCCGGGCGATATTGCGGCAGGCGCCGCGGGCACGGCAGGGACAGAGGACGTCGCGCGCCCCGATACACCCGATTCCCTTTGCGGTTGGATCGACGACGATACCAACCTGCATGTTTGGGAAAACTTAGGCGTGCGCGGCGTGTGGGAGCGCTACGTCGACGACTGGTGCCGTGCTTGCGAAAGCTCACTCAACTTTGACGCGATGGCCCATCCCGACCTGGTCATGCGCTTTTCGAAGGACGGCTTTGCACCCGACTTTGACCCCGCGCCGTTTTGGGAGCAGATGGCCGAATGCGCCCACGATACGGGTCGCCGCGTTGAGGTCTCGACCGCCGCACCGCGCAAGGGGCTCGACGATTACTACCCCGCGACCGGGCTGTTGCGCCGCTTCGCCCATGCCGAGGTGCCCATCACCTTTGGCTCGGACGCGCACCGCGCCTGCGACATCTGCTGGAACATCCGCGAGGCCCAGGCCCACGCCTACGACTGCGGCTACCGGGCCTTCGATATCCCCCACCCCACCGGCGAATGGGAATCCACGCCCCTCGCCTAACTAGTCGTTTAAGAACGTCCCCAATGACTAGTGGCGGCGGGCGTTGAGTTCGCCGGCCAGTTCGTCGAGGGTGATGCCGTAGCGCTCGAGCGTCACGAGCAGGTGGTAGATCAGGTCGCCGGCCTCGTAGCGGATGTGATCGTGGTCGTTATCCTTGCAGGCCATGATCACCTCGCTCGCCTCCTCGGCAAGCTTCTTGAGAAGCTCGTCCTCGACGTCGGTCAGCAGACGCGCGGTATAGCTCTCCTGCGGCGATGCGTCGCGACGACCGTGAATCACCTCGGCCAGTCCCGTCAGCGTCTCACCGATGTTTCCCGGCTGCACGTTAGCTGTTCTGACTCCCATGGTTATTTCCTCTCGTTACTGCAGCGTAAAGTAGGTACCGGTCTCATCGAACCGAGGCTTTGCGCCCTTTTTCTCAAAGAACTCGACGATGACGGCTTGGGCCTCATTGAGCCTTTCCTTCTCGGCCTCGAGCCAAAGCGACTGCGCCCCGCAGGCATCAGTCAGGTGCACGCGGCATGGCACGCCCGCGCGGAGGAGCTCGGTGTTGCATTCGGCGACCTCGAACGGCGTCACGACTTTCATCGCACTCCCCCTTCCACGCGCTTAAAGAAGCAGGTACGGTTGCCGGTATGGCAGGCCGGGCCCGGTGAGTCCACCTTGACCAGCAGCGTATCGCTATCGCAGTCGGCCCAGAGCTCCTTGACCTCCTGCATGTTGCCACTCGTCGCGCCCTTGTTCCAGAGCTCCTGACGGCTGCGACTCCAAAACCACGTGGTCCCGGTCTTGAGTGTCAGCCCCACCGATTCCTCGTTCATCCAAGCAACCATAAGCACCTCGCCGGTGTCATATTGCTGAACCACACAAGGAATCAGCCCGTGGGCGTCGTATTTAAGCTCGGTAGCATTTATTACCTCAGTCATCATTTCTCCCAAGTAACAAACGAAATCCCACAGGTCGGCGAGGGTTGTCCAGGTGCCGCAGGTTGCCGCGAAAGAGGAGCGACGCGTACTTTGGTACGCGAGCGACGGTTTGAGCGGCAAGATGCGGTGCCTAAGCCGCAGCACTAGAAGTCCAGCCTCACAGGGATGCCTTGGCTGGCCATATACTCCTTCACCTGGCGAATGCTGAAGGTTCCAAAGTGAAAGACGCTGGCCGCCAGTACGGCGTCGGCTTCGCCCTCGATCACGCCCTCGGCAAAATGCTCGAGCGTGCCCACACCGCCGCTCGCGATCACCGGAATCGGCACCGCGCGCGCCACGGCGCGGGTGAGCGCCAGGTCAAATCCGGCCTTGGTGCCGTCGCGGTCCATACTGGTGAGCAAGATCTCGCCGGCGCCGCGACGAGCCGCCTCCTCGGCCCACGCCACCGCGTCGATGCCCGTGGCGTTGCGGCCGCCCGCCGTGAAGACCTCCCACTTGTCGGCACCAGATGCACCGGGCAAACCGACGCGCTTGGCATCGATCGCCACGACCACGGCCTGGCTACCAAACGCCGCGGCAGCCTGGCTAATCAGCGACGGGTCGCGCACGGCGGCAGAGTTGAGCGACACCTTGTCGGCACCGGCTGCAACCATGGTGCGCATGCCCGCCAGGTCGCGAAAACCGCCGCCCACGGTATAGGGAATGGCTAGCTCCTCGGCCGCATGCGCCGCCATCTCGATGGTCGTCGCACGGTTGTCGCTCGTGGCGGTAATGTCCAAGAAGACGACCTCGTCCGCACCCTCGCGGTCGTAGGCGCGCGCCAGCTCCACCGGATCGCCCGCATCGCGCAAGCTCACAAAGTTGACGCCCTTGACCACACGGCCGTCCTTGACGTCCAGGCAGGGAATCACACGTTTGGTAAGCATGGGCTACTCCTCCCCTCGGGCGGCGGTCAGCGCCTGTACCAGCGTAAAGTTGCCCTCGTAGAGCGCGCGACCGGTAATGGCACCTTCAATCGCGCCCTCACGCACTGCGGCCAGCGCGCGGATGTCGTCGAGCGTCGAGATGCCACCCGATGCCACGACGGGAAAGCCCGCGACCTGCGCCACATGGCGATACGCCGCCACATCGATGCCCGCCTGCATGCCATCGCGCGCAATGTCGGTATACACCAGATGCTTAAAACCCAGCTCGGAAAGCTGCGCCACGGCGTCGTCGAGCGCCACGCCCGCGCCGTCACGCCAGCCATTCACCTTGACCTGGCCGTCGCGTGCGGCAATATCTGCCACCAACAGCTCGCCAAAGCCTTGGGCCGCCACCTCGGCAAAACCCGGCTCGGTCACGAGCACCGTGCCTAGTGCGATGCGGCGCGCACCGTAGCCGGCCAACTCGTCGATGCGCGCGAGCGAGCGGACGCCGCCGCCCACGTCCACGGACAGACCGTTGACGCCGCAGATGGCCTTAATCGCCGCCGAGTTGGCAGCGCATGTGTCCTCGTCCTCGCCAAAGGCAGCGGACAGGTCGACGACGTGCACCCAGCTTGCGCCCTGCTCGGCAAACGAGCGAGCAACGGCCACGGGGTCGTCGGAATATACCTTGCAGCGACTCCGGTCGCCGCGCTCCAGGCGCACGACCTTGCCGCCGATCAGATCGATTGCGGGAAACAGGATCATCGGCCGGCCTCCTCGACGATGTTGACGAAGTTCTTAAGGATGCGCTGACCCAGCGCGGAGGATTTCTCGGGATGGAACTGGCAACCCCACACGTTGCCATGGCGCACGATGCACGGGAAGCTCCGCGTATAGTGCGTGCGCGCCAGCACATCGGCGGCATCGGAATCGTCGGCCACCGCGTAGCTGTGGGTGAAGTACATGTTGGCACCCTCGGCAAAACCAGTAAGCAGCGGATCGGCCGCACCGGCGGGCGTCATGTGCACCTGGTCCCAGCCCACGTGCGGCACCTTCAGGCGGCTCGACTCCAGGCGCGTGCACGAACCGCGCATAATACCCAGGCCATCGACCCAGAGGGCACCGGCCCGCTCGGAGGCGTTGCCGTCGGCGACCGCGCTCTCGCTCGCAGGAACGCCCTCGTTGCCGCGCTCAAAAAACAACTGAAGGCCCAGGCAGATGCCGAGCAACGGAGTTCCGGCGGCAACGGCGTCGAGCACCGCGTCCGCCTCGCCGCCCTCGCGCATAAAGGCGACCGCGTCGTAAAACGCGCCCACGCCCGGGATGACCAGGCCGTCGGCGTTGCGGATCTGCTCCGGATCGTCCGACGTGCAGGCGGCGGCACCGGCGCGCGCAAGCCCGCGCGCAACGCTCGACAAGTTGCCCTTGTGGTAGTCGACCACCACGATCTTCGGTTCGCCCACGCGACCCCTCCCTTATCTCATCATCCAAAACCACCACAAAGGAGACAGGCACCTCTGTGGTGGTTTGTGCGATCCGTCAGCTACAGCGAGCCCTTGGTGCTGGGGATGCCCTGTACGCGGGGGTCCAGCTCGCAGGCGTGGCGCATCGTGCGGCCCACGGCCTTAAAGGCGGCCTCGATAATGTGATGCGAGTTGCCACCCGCCAGCTCGCGCACGTGCAGTGTGAGCTTGGCATCGCGTGCAAAGGCATAAAAGAACTCGACGGCCAGCTCGGTATCGAACGTGCCCACGCGCTCGGTCGGCACGGGCAGCTCGCAATAAGCCTGGCCACGGCCCGAGATGTCCACGGCAGCCATCACGAGCGTCTCGTCCATGGCGATCGCCGCATCGGAAAAGCGCGTGATGCCCGCCTTGTCGCCCAGCGCCTGGCAAAACGCCTCGCCCAGCACAATGCCCGTATCCTCGACAGTGTGGTGAGCATCGACCTCAACGTCGCCCACCGCATGTACCGTCAGATCGAACAGGCCGTGGCGGCCAAAGGCGTTGAGCATGTGATCGAAAAACGGCACGCCGGTCGAGATATCACACACGCCGCTTCCGTCCAGGTCGAGCTTTACGACAATATCGGTCTCGCCCGTCTTGCGGGTCACCTCGGCATAACGGTCCATCTACATCTCCTCCTTCACCAGCGCGGCAAACGCAGCCAGCACCTCGTCGTTTTCTTGCGGCGTGCCCACGGTGATGCGCAGACAGTCCGCGAGACCCGGCGCGTAGCTAAAGTCGCGCACCAGAATGGAATACTCGTCGCGCAGACGCTCGCGCACACGCGTGGCATGCGGCGTACGCACGAGCACAAAGTTCGCCGAGCTCGGCCATGCCTCCACGGGCATGCCCTCGGCGGCCATCGCACGCAGCGCTGCAAGTTCGCGATCGCGCTCAGCCGCGACCTGAGCCACCACGGGCGCGTACGCATCGCGGGCACGCACGCAGGCGAGCGCCGCCGCCTGGCTCAGCACGTTAACCGAGTAGATCTGGCGAATCGCCGCGAACACGTCAATAACCTCGGGCGCTGCGATCACATAGCCCAGGCGCGCGCCGGCAGCGCCAAACGCCTTGGACAGCGTGTGCAGAATCACCAGGTTGGGATGCTCGGCGATGAGCGCCTGCGCCGTCGTGGCAGCGCCAAACGAATCATCGGCAAACTCAACATAGGCCTCGTCGGCCATCACCATGCCAGGGCACGCGTCGCACAGCGCCGCGACAAAATCGAGCGGAGCCACGTCGCACGTGGGATTGTTGGGCGAGGTGACGATCGCCAGGTTGCACTCGGGTGCCGCCGCGAGCACAGCGGCCTGGTCGAGCTCGAAGGTCGCCGGGTCGCGCCACACGTCGCGCACCTCGGTCTGGCAGAGCGACGCAAAGAACGCGTACTCGCTAAAGCACGGCGGGCAGTTGAGCAGGGTTCGCCCAGCGCCGCCAAACGCCAGCAGGTAGTTATAGAGCAGCTCGTCACCGCCGTTACCCACGCAGACATTCTCGCGCGCCACATCATGCCAAGCGGCCAGCTCGTCGCGCAGATCGTTGGACATGGGATCGGGGTAGCGGTTGAGCGGTATGGCAGCCAGGGCGGCGTCGACCGCCTCGCGCACGCCGGCCGGCACGGGATAGGTGTTCTCGTTGGCCGAAAGGTTGATGCGCGTGGGCGTAAAGTTGGGATCGTAGGGCTCAATGCCGGCCAAGTAGGGCTGGACGAGCTCCTTCATGCGGGGCGTGAGTTCAGCCATTTTAGGCCTCCTCGCCAGTCGGACCAGCGCCATCCGCACTTGCAGCCACCAGGTCCACACCCTCGGCAACCGTCGCCACGGCGTCGCCCGGCCAGGCGACCTTGGTCAGATCGGCCGCGGCCAGCGACGCGGCGCTCACGGCATCCTCGCCCTGCTCCAGCACGCGGCGGCGCAGAGCGGCCGAAAGCGCGTGCGCCCACAGGCCCTCGGCCTCGGCCAGGCGCTGCGTAGCGGGAGCGTCCGAGAGCAGGCCCTCGGGTGTATAGCAAATGACACTCGAGCGCTTGACGAACTCCTCCACCGAAAGCGGGTTGGAGAACATGGCCGTGCCGCCGGTCGGCAGCGTGTGGTTGGGGCCGGCAACATAATCGCCGAGCGGCTCGGAGCTCCAAGCGCCCACAAAGATGGCGCCGGCGTTGCGAATGCCGCCGAGCAGGCCCATCGCATCCTTGCAGTGCAGCTCCAGGTGCTCGGGCGCCACGGTGTTCACCGCCTCGACGGCGGCAGCCATATCGGCGGCCACCACGATGGTGCCCTCATTGTCGAGCGAGGCACGCGTGATCTCGGCACGCGGCGACTGCGCGACCAGGATATCGATGCCGGCCTCGACCTCGCGCGCAAACTGCTCATCGCAGGTCACCAGATAGCAGGCTGCCAGCGGATCGTGCTCGGCCTGAGCCATCAGGTCGGCCGCGACCACCATAGGCTTGGCCGTGGCATCGGCCAGCACGCAGACCTCGGAGGGACCGGCGACCATGTCGATACCCACGTCGCCCGAGACAATCTGCTTGGCAGCGGCGACAAAGGCGTTGCCCGGGCCGGTGATTTTGTCGACGCGCGGAATGGTCTCGGTACCGTACGCCAGTGCGGCCACGGCCTGGGCGCCGCCCACCATATAGATCTCGTCCACGCCGCCGAGTTTAGCGGCCGCGAGCGTATACGGGCTAATCAGTCCATCCTTTTGCGGCGGGGTC
This sequence comes from uncultured Collinsella sp., assembly GCA_900556515.1. Lineage (GTDB taxonomy): Bacteria > Actinomycetota > Coriobacteriia > Coriobacteriales > Coriobacteriaceae > Collinsella. The sequence goes on along the minus strand of USPH01000007.1, from coordinate 7,032 downwards.
ACCATAACCACGCGTTTGACGCCGGCCACCTTGGCGGGAATGGCGTTCATAAGCACGGTGGAAGGGTACTGCGCGCGACCGCCCGGCACATAGATGCCGGCCGCCGCGAGCGGGGTCACCTTAACGCCGAGCATGGTGCCGTCCGCACGCGTGGTAAACCAGCTCTGCTCGACCTCGCGCTGGTGGAACTCGCGAATCTGGCGTGCAGCCTTTTCGAGCGCCGCGACAAAGGCGGGATCAAGGCCTTCGAGCGCGGCATCGATCTGCTCTTGCGGCAAACGGAAGCTCTGCAGTTCAACGCCGTCAAAACGCTGACAGTAGTCGCGCACCGCGGCATCGCCATTGGCGCGCACGTTGGCCACGATATCGCGGGCGGCGTCGACGATGTTTTGCGGCAGCACGCCCTTGCGGTTGAGCTGGTTGGTAACGAGGCGCTCACCGGGAGCAAGCTTGATGGTCTTCATTTCGGTATCCCCTATCGGTCGAGGTTGTGTTCGAAAAACGAGAGGCCGGACGGCGGCGCCAGTCGGCCCGCAGCCCGGACGTTGGGGCGCCCGTGAGTGCTCGCGCTATTGTGCCGAGCCCGCAACGGGCTCAAAATGCTTGCCCTTCACGGCTGCCGCCAAGCGATCTGCCAGATTGCGTACGCGCGGATCCAGACGTGCGGCGCCCGGATTGACAAAGAAGCGGGCCGTGCAGTCCATGATGCGGCCGGTGATGACCAGGTCGTTATCGCGCAGCGTGGCGCCCGTGGCGGTAATATCCACGATGCGATCGGTCATGCCGACGATGGGGCCCAGCTCGATGTTGCCGTGCAGTGAGACGATATCGGCGTTCACGCCGCGCTCGGCATACCAGGCACTCGCGATGCGCGGATACTTGGTGGCCACGCGAAGCGACCCGCGGCGGGCATAGTTGCGCTCGGCCTGGCCGGCGCGCCACGCGGGCTCTGCCTCGATAAACGTGCACAGGCCGTAGCCCAGATCGACCAGCTGCAGCAAGTTGAGGTCTGCCTCGATGAGCGAGTCCCAGCCACAGATGCCGCAATCGGCACCACCACAGCCCACAAAAGCGGGCGCGTCGCTGGGACGCACGATGACAAACTCGATATCGCCGACCGTGCCCTCGCCGGCACGCGTGTCGCGACCGCGCACAATCAGGTGACGGCCGGGGTCGCGCAGCTCAGAGACGTCCAGGCCCGCGGCCTCGAGCACGTCGAGCGTGTCGGCCTTAAGCGAGCCCTTGGGCACGGCGATGCGTAGCGGGCCTTCGGCGCCGCGGCCCACGGCGTGGTCACCATCGGAGGCGGCGTCCTCGGCAGAGGTGCACGCGGCCTCCAGACGCTCGAGCGAAAAGGCGAAGCCCGCCGCCGGCACCTCGATGCCGTCGCCGAACGCGTCGGTAAAGATAGAGTCGTAGCGACCGCCCGAGCCCACCGGATCGGGCAGGCCACCGGCATAGGCCTTAAAGACCAGGCCCGTGTAGTAATCGAAAGAATTCATAATGGAAAAGTCGAAGGACAGCACCTGAGCGTCCTCGGGCGCCAGGCCCTCGACCAGCGCGCGCAGCTCACGCGTGAGCGGCGCGACAATACCGGCAGCCGCCAGCAGCGCATCCACGCGATCGAGCACTTCGGCCCCACCATGCAGGCGCGGCAGTTCGCTGACGGCGGCCTTAACGGCATCGGTCTCGGCGCTTGCCGCCACGCGGGCATCGAGGCCCACAAAGTCGTTGGCGTGCACGCAGCGCAGAGCCTCGGCAGCCAGCTCGCGATCCTCGCACGCCGCGAGCAGCTCCTTAAACGGGCGCACGCTACCTGCGATAATGCGCGCATCGGGCAGCGCCAACTTGCGAACGGCCTCGGCCACCAGCGAGACGATCTCGACATCGCCCGCGGTATCGCCCGCGCCGATGAGCTCAAAACCCAGCTGGGTAAATTGACGCGAACCGCCGGCATTGCGCTGGCATTCGCGAACCACCGGCGCCTCATAGCGCAGGCGCAGCGGCAAGTCGGCCGCGCGCATGCGGGTCGAGACCAAACGCACGATCGGCAACGTATTGTCGGGACGAACCACCAACAAGCGGCCGTCATCGTCAAAAAGCTTAAACGGCGTGTCCGCGATACGGCCGCCCTCCTCGAGCGAGCCCTTGTCCTCGAGCAGCGGCGTCTCAACCGGCAGATAATGATGCTCCCTAAAGCAGCCCTTCACCGTCAGCGCAATCTCCTCGCGCGCCTGAGCCTCCTCGGGCAATATGTCCCGGAATCCCCACGGTGTGGCCGTCATCTGGTGAGCCTCCTCATGCTGTGTTGCATACAGAACAAACGACCGGCATAGCTCCGCCGGTCTTTTGGGTACTTTAGCATACTAGAGTGCTTGCGGGGAAAATCCTTGTCCGCAGCTCACACCGTATTCATTTGGAAACATAGGGGCAGACGCTCAGCTAAATCTGACGATTATCTAGGCCAACCAGAAACCATATCCCGTTTTTCGTCTAAAAACTGGGATGCAGTTTCCGCTGAGGACCTTTTCCGAACTGCTTCTGCAGCGGCTGTTTTGGCTCCGGGACCGCGTCAATCGCATATCTTTATGGCGCCTTTATCCTACACATGTTGTATAACTACCAAATGTGGAATATAACAAAGAGCAAAACATAGGCTGAGCGTTATGGAGGATTGAGGTTGAAAGAGAAGCTATTTCGATGGGTCGTGAAGCACCGCAAACCCATCATCGCGTTCTATGCGGTGGCAGCACTGGTATGCCTGTTCCTGCGCCAGTTTGTAGGCGTTAACTACGACATTACGAGCTATCTGCCCGACGAAGCGGCGTCGACCGTCGCTCTGAATACCATGGGTGATGAGTTTGAGGGTGACATTCCCAACTGTCGCGTTATGGTGCCCAATGTCTCGATCGCTCAGGCGCTCAAATACAAGGACAAAATCAAAAAGGTCGACGGCGTCGAGGAGGTCCTATGGCTTGACGACGCGGCAGATATCGATCAGCCGCTTGCCACGCAAGACAAAGACACCGTTGAGACCTATTACAAAAAGAACAACGCCCTGTTTACGGTGACGGTTAATTCCGAAAAGGAGATCGAGGCAACCGACGCTATTCGAGATATCGTGGGCGACGAGGGCGCCATTACGGGCTCGGCCATGTCTAACGCGCTCGCCACCACATCGACCGAGCAGCAGATCAGCATTATCACGGTCGCTGTCATAGCGATTATCTTCGTGATTCTGGTCATCACGACTACCAGCTGGGCCGAACCCATCCTGGTGCTGCTGGGCCTGGGCGTCTCGGTGTTTATCAACTGGGGCACCAACCTCATCTTTGGCGAGATTAGCTTTGTCACCAACTCTGCGGGCTCCATTTTGCAGGTTGCCATCGCGCTGGACTTCTCGGTCTTTTTGCTGCACCGCTTTAACGAGGAGCGTGGCCGCCACGGCAGCGTTGCCGAAGACATGGTGCAGTCGTGCTGCCTGTCCTCGGTCGCCGTGTTTTCGAGCGGTTGCACGGTCTGCATCGGCTTTATCGCGCTTGCCGCCATGCAGTTTAAGATCGGCCCCGACCTTGGTCTTGCCCTTGCAAAGGGTATCGCCATCAGCCTGGTATCGGTCTTTACCTTTGTTCCTTCGATGTTCGTTCAGTTCGATGGCTTTGTGCAAAAATCGCAGCACAGGCCCTTTGTCCCGCCGCTGGGTAAGTTCGCCCGTCTGGTGCTCAAGGTCTGTATCCCCGCTGCCGTCGTGATCCTCGCCGTGGTTTACCCTGCGCGTGTGGCATCGACCTCCAGCGATATCACGTACTACTACGGCACTTCGCACATTTTTGGTTCGGATACGCGGCTTGGTCAGGATATGGACAAGGTCAAGGAGGTCTTTGGCAACTCCGATACCTACGTTGTGCTCGTTCCCCGTGGAGAGGTGAGCGAGGAGCAGGCACTCTCCAATGAGCTCAAGGCGCTCCCCGAGGTCAAGTCCATCCAGAGCTATGTTGACGTTGCGAGTCCCTATATCCCCACGGGCATGGCCGAAAAGGACACGCTCGATCTGGTGGAGGGAGAGCACTACAGCCGTTTGGTGCTCACGGTTACCGCGCCCTACGAAGGTCCGAGTACATTTAAGCTGGTCAAGAAGATTCGTTGTATCGCGGACAAACATTATCCGGGTAAGGCAATGCTCGCCGGCGAGGGCGTGAGCACCACCGACCTTAAGGACACCATCACCGTCGATAAGGGCAAGGTCGACCTCATCGCCGTCGTGGCCGTGTTCGCGGTCTTGCTGCTGGCCACCAAGTCGCTGAGCCTGCCGATCATCTTGGTGCTCGTGATTGAGACCTCGATCTGGATCAACTTTGCTGCACCGCTCTACACCGGTATGCACGAGTTCTTCCTCGCCTACTTAATTGTGAGCTCCATCCAGCTGGGCGTTGCCGTCGACTACGGCATCCTGATTGCTGACCGCTATCGTGAGGACCGCGTGACCATGCATAAGCGCGAAGCGCTACTCGAGACCATGGAAGCTTGCACGATTCCTGTTTTGACCTCTGGATCGGTTCTGCTGATCAGTGGCTTCCTGATCCATGCGATCTCGAGCCACGGCGTGCTCAAGCAGATCGGCTGGTTCCTGGGCGTCGGCGTGAGCATCTCCCTAGTCGCCGTACTCTTTGCGCTGCCGGGTTTCCTGTATGTGCTCGATGGCCTCATCGGCAAGACCACGCTCAAAGCTCATTTTTTGCCCAAGGATGCCCAGGATCCGGTTTCGGATACCACCGAGGCATCGGCTGCGGACGGCTCCGCTCAGTAACGTTTTACAAAGCAGTTGGAAGGAATACCGCAATGCATACCCATACCACTGATACCGCTTCGAAAGAGCTCAAAGCCCAACGCGATCTTGTACGTCGTCCCCATAAGCGCATCGCTGCGCTCGCTCTTGCCGCCGGTCTGACCGTGGCCCTTACCGTTCCCGGTGCCGTTGTGTTCGCCGACGGCGTAGGGTCGACGAGCGCTGCCTCGGCTACGAGTGAACAGATGGCGACGGACTCCGATAACAGCACGCCGGGATATAAGAAAAACCAGGTCGTATACGTCAAAACCGATGCCGACGGCAATCGCACGGGTGTTTACGTGGTCAATAGCTTCGAGGCCAATAAGGGCGTCAAGATCGACGATGCCGGCACCTATAACAAAGTGACCAACCTATCGACGACTCAAAAACTAACGGACGACAGCGGGTCGGTTGCCGTTACGGGCCAGGGAGTGCAGGACTTTGTCTACCAGGGCGATCTGGACAAGAACACTCAGATGCCGTGGAACGTCACCGTGGCATACCAGCTCGATGGCCGCGATATCGACGCCAAGGATTTGGCGGGCAAGAGCGGCAAGCTCACCATGAAGCTCAAGGTCGAAAAGAATGACGACTATACCGGTGGCGATTATGCCGATAACTACCTGGTTCAGATTACCGGTCAGCTTAAGGATGCCGAGGCACACGATATTGAGGCTGAGGGCGCCACGGTTGCTGCCAACGGCTCCAACACGCAGCTTACCTACATGGTGATTCCCGGCAGCACCGGAGACTACACCATTACGACCGATGTTGAGGATTTTGAGTTTGATGGCTGGCAGATTGTCGGCGTGCCGCTGAATCTTGCCATCGATGTGGACTCGAGCAGCATGGATACGAGCCAGCTCGTGGAGCTCTCCAACGGTATTGCTACGGCCAATAGCGGTGCTGGCCAGGTTGCCGACGGTGTCAAGACGCTCGCGGCCTCGCTTGCCACGGCCAATACCGGTGCCGGCACGCTGTCCAGTGGCGCCGCTGCGCTCGCGGCGGGTACGAGTCAGCTCAACGCGCAGGTCCCCACGCTGGTCGAAGGCGTGAGCAACCTTAATGCCGGTGCCGAGGGGGTTAATGCCGGTGCCGTGCAGCTTAAGGGCGGTGCGTCCGATCTTTCGGCGGGCCTTTCCAAGCTGCAGGGGAGCGCACAGCAGATCTCGGGCGGCATAAGTGGAATTGCCGCTGGGTCCGATACGTACGTCGACGCGCTGACGCTGGGCAAGCAGGCTCAGGAGGCAAACCTTGCCAAGGCGCAGGCTGCGGCCAAGGCGGCCCAGGACGCCGTGACCGCTACGTCGGGCAACGCCTACAGCGCGCTGTACGGGCCGCAGGGTCTTACGGCGGCGCTCAGCGGCGGTGCGGTTTTGGGCGCACCGCTTGCGCATGATTTTTGCGTAATTTCCCTTTCCGACCGACTCACCCCATGGGAGATAATTGAAAAGCGTCTTGCCTGCGCCGCCATGGGCGATTTCTGCGTGGCAATCTACAACCCGTCTTCGAAAGGACGGCCCGATTATTTACAGCGTGCCGTCCGTATTTTGCTCCAAAACGGCAAATCGGAGGAGACCGTCTGCGGCATCGTACGCAACATTGGCAGAGAAAGGCAGCAAAGTGAGATCATAACGCTCCGCGAACTTGAAAACGAGCAGGTCGATATGTTCACGACTGTATATATAGGCAACAAAGCAACAAAGAATATCGAAAGCAAAATGGTAACGCCAAGGGGGTATCGCACGGTATGAAAGCTGTGGTGTTCAGCGGAACGACAGAGGGCAGACAGTTTTCAAAAATTTTGGCAAATCTCGGCGTAGAAGTTCTTGTCAGTGTTGCAACAGAGATCGGCGCAGAAGAACAAGACGAGAATGAAAATATCACAATTCATGTAGGTAGATGCACTGCCGCAGAGATGACGAAACTTTTGCATGGTGCGTCAATCTGTGTGGACGCAACGCACCCCTATGCAACAGAAGCCACGCGCACCATTTGTGAAGCGTGCGAAACGACAGGCGTTGAGTACCATCGATTGCTCCGTACCGAAAGCGAATTGCCGAAGAACAGTATCGTGTTTGAAACAGCAGCAGAAGCGGCAGAATATCTCGAAAATACTGCCGGGAATATCTTGCTCACGACCGGTGCAAAGGAGTTGCCCGCTTTTAAAAATCTAGATATAAAGCGGATTTTCCCGCGTGTGT
>USPH01000006.1 GCA_900556515.1 uncultured Collinsella sp. | reverse complement strand
GCGAGTCACCGTCGATGAGCGGCATCTCGCCGTAGTCCGTCGGCGCCGGGAAGTACGTGGCGATGTCGTCCATCAGCGAGTTGACGCCCTGCTCCTTAATGCAATCGCCCGCAAAGACCGGCACAAAGATGCGCTCGGCGATCGCCTTGGACAACAGGCCCTCGAGCTCCTCCTGCGTCAGCGTCTCCTCGCCTTCCAAATACTTCATCATCAGCTCATCGTCGGCCTCGGCCACCAGCTCGCACAGATGGTCATGGGCCTCCTCGGCCTGGGCACGATACTCCTCGGGGATCTCCGACTCAACGGCCTCAGTGCCGTTGCAGTGACGCGCCTTCATACGCACCAGGTCGATGATGCCGTTAAAGTCCTCGCCCTCGCCCCAGGGGAGGGTCACGGCACCCAAACGCGTGCCAAAACGCTCCTGCAGCAGGCCCATCGTGGACGCAAAGCTGGCCTCGGGACGCGACAGGCGGTTTACGAACACCGCGCGCGCCAGGCGCAGGTCCTCGGCGGCGTACCAAAGCTTAACCGTCGTCGGCTGCGGGCCGGCCTCGGCGTCGACCACAAACAGCGCCGTCTCGCAGACGCTCATCGCGGCAAAGGCGTCGCCGATAAAATCGGGGTAGCACGGGGCATCGAGCACGTTGATGCGGGCGCCCTTCCAATCGATCGGCGCGATGGTCGTCGAGATAGAGAATGAACGCTTGACCTCTTCGGGGTCATAGTCGAGCGTGGGCTTGGTGCCGTCGTGGCCGCCCAGGCGGGCGGTCTTACCGGAAAGGTGGAGCATGGCCTCGGCGAGTGAAGTCTTGCCCACCCCGCCTTGGCCTACGAGCACCACGTTCCTTACGTTGCCGGTCTTGGGAGCACCCATGATGACCTCCTTGCAGGGTCGCGCGCGATGCGCGACGCCAACGGGGAGAGTTCGCGGTCGATGCCGTCCCGGGAGCAGCACGGTCGGCAGCCGAGCCGACTCACCCTCCAAATGTCCTATGCCACCACCCTACCCTCACGGGCGACCGTCCATGCACACCTTTCGGCACACGTATGAATACGGGCGGCGAGAGGAGGAGGCGAGCTTGCGAGGCGATTATTGAACCCCGCCGATTCAAATAAAATGCCGCCCCAGGCCGTAAGACCTGCGGCGGCTTCGCCTCAATTAATAGTTGAGCAAATAGTTGAACCTACCCCTCGATACGGCTCAAGAACTCACGGGTACGCTGCTCGCGCGGATGATCGATAACCTGCTCGGCCGGACCCTCCTCGACAATGCGACCGCCGTCCATAAAGACCACGCGATCGGCAACATCGCGCGCAAACTGCATCGCATGGGTCACGATCACCATCGTCATATTCTGCGCCGCCAGGTCCTTGATGACGCGCAGAACCTCGGCCGTCAGCTCGGGATCGAGCGCCGAGGTCGGCTCGTCAAAGAATAAGATTTCCGGGTCGAGCGCCAGGGCGCGGGCAATACTCACGCGCTGCTGCTGACCGCCCGAAAGCTCGCAGGGCACCTTGTTCTCGTTGCCCGTCAGCCCCATTTGCGCAATCAGCTCGTGAGCGCGGGCCTCCGCCTGCTCGCGCGGGCGCTTGAGTACGCGAACCGGAGCGTCGGTGATGTTTTTCATCACCGTATAGTGCGGGAACAGATTGTAGTTCTGAAACACCAGACCAAACCGCGAGCGCGCCTGTTTAGGCACATCGCCCTTTGCGTACACCGCGCCCGAACCCGCATCCGTCGCGACGGCAAGGTCGCCAAACGAAAGCGAGCCACCGTCGAGCGTCTCGAGCAGCGTGGCGCAGCGCAGCAGCGTGGACTTACCGCCACCCGAAGGCCCGATAATCGCCACAACCTCGCCACGCTTTACCTCGAGTGAGATATCCTTGAGCACCTTATTGCCGCCAAACGCCTTGCGCGCGTTCGCTATATTCATTACCGAATTAATCATGGTAGTAATCCAATTTTTTCTCGGCGGCGCCCAGCAGCATCTCGACCACAAAGTTAAAGACCCAGTAGATCAGCGCCGCAATCGCAAACGGCACCATGCTCACCTGCGAGGCAACCAGCGCCTTGGCGGTCGAGAACATCTCACCCACGCCAATGGCAAACGCCAGCGACGTGTCCTTGACCAGCGTGATGATCTCGTTGCCCATCGCCGGCAGAATACGCTTGGCGACCTGCGGCATCACGATATACAGAAACGTCTGCGTGCGCGAATAGCCCAGCACCTCGGCGGCCTCATATTGACCGCGCGGAATCGACTGCAAGCCCGAGCGATAGATCTCGGCAAAGTAGCCGGCGTAGTTGATGATGAACGCCACAACGCACGCCGTCCATTTGGAATCGGGCGTGAGCGAGATGCCGAACACGTAATACGGGGCAAAGTAGATGGCAAACATCTGCAGCATGAGCGGCGTACCGCGCATGACCGAAATGTAGATGCGCGCAATCCAGCGCAGCGGCGCGACCTTGCTCATGCGCATAAACGCCACGGGAATTCCCAGGGGAATCGACCCGAGCAGCGTCAGCACAAACAGCTGCAAACTGACCAAGAATCCCTGGCCAAGCATCTGCATCATGACTTGAATAGACATTATTTCAAAACCCAGTTGTCGAAGGATAGACCGTAATCTGCATATTTATCACAGAGGTCCTTGACCGTGCCGTCCTCATAGAGCGCCTTGAGCGACTCGGTCACGGCATCGGCCGACTTGGTGTCGCCCTTCTTAAAGCCGACGGCGTAGTGCTCGCTGGACAGCGGCTCATCAAGCTGTGTATAGGCATCGGGCTTGGCGGCAAGCTGATACTGGGCAATCGAGAGGTCACAGGCGACGGCATCGACTGCACCACTCTCGAGCTGCATAAACGCCGTGTTGTACTCACCGATGGTATCGAGCGTGGCAAACGTCGCGGCTAAATCCTTCTGGTCGCCCTCGAGCACATCCTGTGCAGCGGAATCAGTCTGGGTAATCACGGTCTTGCCGGCAAGATCGTCCCAGCTCTTGATGCCCGCATCCTTCTTGACCACCAGCACCTGCTCGTTGAGCATGTACGGCTCGGAGAACGTGTAGTCGTCCTCGCGGCCCTCCATGGTAAAGCCGTTCCAGATGCAGTTGATGGCGCCCGAGTTGAGCAGCGTATCCTTGGCGTCCCAGTCGATGGCCTCGTATTTGACCTCCCAGCCCTGCTTATCGGCAACGGCCTTGGCCAGATCGAGATCAAAGCCGGTGTACTCGCCGTCGTCGCCCACAAAGCCGTACGGAGGATAGGACTTATCAAAACCCACCACGAGCTTCTTGGACTCCGCAGCGCCCTTCACATCCTTGGCCGCGGCAGAGCCAGCAGCGGAGCCTTTGCCGGCACCACCGCCACAGCCGACAAGACCAAGGCCAAGCACCGTGGCGAGCGAGCCGGCTAGACCAACAAACTGACGACGAGACATATCGGTATTCATGGTATTCCCCCTTGATGGCACTTTAGTTAAGTAAAGTGAGTCATGTAACGTTCAGAATCATACACTTTAGCGTGATAGAGCACAAGGCGAGTTTGCCCGCGCGTGAGGGGTGTGGGGGTTAAGTTTCCTGCTCTACAGTCCTGCTCACGACGGAGGCCACATTAAGTGGCCTCCTGTTCGTGCGGAACTCGCGATAAACTTAACCCCCACACCCCTCACGCGACGGGCAACCGTCGTTGGGCTTATCACTGACACGATTAAACCGCTTGCATATCGTCTGCTGGCTTGGCACGGTACAATACTTGCGGCTTTAATTCATGAATTAGTGGAGTTATTGATGGCAGAATCTCGTGCGGAGCGTAGGGCTCGTCGTGCTTTGATCGAGGCGGCTGAGGGGTCGGAGGAGAAAAAATCTTCTAAGAAATCCAAGTCGTCTCAGGATGCGAAGGGCAAGTCAGCCAAAGGCAAGGCTAAGGCCAAGCGTCCCGGCTCTCGTCGGAGCGAGGACAAGGCATCTCAGACTCGCTCCAAGCGCTCGCATAAAGATCAGGTTTCGTCTGCGCGTAAGGCTGTGGATCCCAAGTCTCCCTGTTCCATCATGAAAGCCTGCGGTGGGTGCACGGCGCTCAATCGTCCTTATAAAAAGCAGCTGGCGGCCAAGCAGACTGCTATGGAGGAGCTTTTTGCCGCTCTTTGCGAGCGCGAGGGTATTAGCGTCGACCCCATTCGCGGTATGGGCGTCACCCTGGGCGACCCGGGCAAATATCCTGCTCCGCGCGGTTTTCGCCATAAGGCCGCCACTCCCTTTGCCCCCGGTAAAGAGGGCGCTGTCCGCTGCGGCTTTTTTGAACGTGGCACGCACAGAATCGTTGCTGTTCCTGAATGCCCCGTCGAGGCACCGGGCGCCCGACAGATTCTTAACGGCATCGCGCGTGAGGCCGAGCGCCTGCACATTCCCGCCTTTAACGAGGACAAGCATCTCGGACTGCTTCGCTATGCCGTCGTTCGCTGCGGCTGGCGCACCGACCAAATCATGGTCACCCTCGTGACCGCCCAGCGCGACCTACCGCATGCACAGGAATTCTTTGAGGCCGTCGCTGCACTCGATCCGCGCATCGTCACCGTCGCCCAAAACATCAACGGTCGCCCCGGCAATGCCATCTTGGGTGAGGAGACTCGTATCGTCTATGGCGCCGAATGCATGTGCGACCAGCTGCTCGGCTGCGAGTTCGATATCTCCCCCACCGCGTTCTATCAGACCAATCCGCAGCAAACCGAGCTGCTCTATCGACTTGCCATTGACGGCATGGACTTGCAACAGGGTGACATTCTTATGGACGCTTACTGCGGCAGCGGAACCATCGGCCTGTGCGCCGCGAAGGATGCCCAGGACAAGGGCATCGGCATTATGCTGCTCGGCGTGGAGCGCAACCCGGCGGGCATTGCCGACGCACGTCGCAATGCCGAGCTCAACGGCCTCACCCGCAGCGCTTGGTTTATGGCCGACGATGCCACCGATTACATCCTAGATGCCGCCGACAACAACGAGCGCGTCGATGTCCTTTCCATCGACCCACCGCGCGCCGGCTCCACCCCCGAGTTCCTCGAAGCCGCCTGCGCACTTAAACCGCGCCGCATCACCTATATCAGCTGCAACCCCGTGACCCAAGAGCGCGACCTGCACCAGCTCCTTGACGGAGGCTATCGCCTGCTCAAGATCACGCCGGTCGACATGTTCCCTCATACCGACCACACCGAGACTGTCGCGGTCCTCGAGCGCCGCTAATCCACCCCGGTAGATTTTTTGGGACAAGAAAGGGGGCGGCCCGTCTGGACCGCCCCCCCTTCGTTGGACATATGAGTCTCGTTACATCCCCTTGCGCAGGTCGCACACGCCAGCTGCCGCCATCTCGCGAAGCAGCGTCTCGCGATCGCGCGTCACGATCAAATCCAACGGGAAGTGAATCTCGTCGAGCATCTTACGGGCATGGTCGAGCTTGCCAATGGCCATGCCGATGTGCGCGTCGGTCGAAACGCCAATGCCCACACCTAGCTCGGCGCAACGCTCGGCGATCTTGCGACACACGTCCCAATGCTCGGTATCGTTGCCATGCTCAAGACTATGGTTGTTGATCTCGATGATCTTGTGCTTGTCCTTGGCCGCCAACAGGACCTCGTCGATATCAAAGGGCACACCCGAGCGACCCGTATGGCCCAACATGAACACCTTGGGGTGCTCCAGGGCATTGATATACATCTCGGTCGTCTGGGCAAGCGTCGCGCCCTCAGCAAACTGCGGATTATGCACACTTGCCACCAAATAATCCAAATTACGCGTCACCAAATCGAACAGCGTATGCTGACGGCTGTACGCATCGCCGGCGATATCGAGCGAAACGGGAATGTCTTCGCCAAACAAGCTACCGTCCAGCGAAACGATATCGGCCTCGGCGCCACGGAGCAACAGCACGCCGCTCCAAATGCGCGGCCAGATATCCTGGTTGATAAAGAATTGGAAACTGCGCAGGTCATTGGGACAAGGCGTAACCATCGAGCTTAAATGATCGGCGGAACCGAGCACCTGAAGGCCGCGCTCTGCCGCCCAATAGATGTTCTCCTCAATGGTTGAGTACGCATGCGCAGAGAACATCGTATGAGTATGAATATCACAAGAAAGAAGGTAGGGCATCGGGTCTCCTTGTCCAGTATGGCCGTCGCGTATATTCATTGTACGCATAGCTTTCGGCAGTCGTAAAACTGCTTCATCCCAATCACACAACGGCATAGACAACGGGGTCTGGCTTAGCACCAAACCCCGTTTCACGTAAAACATTGTAAGCAGAGCGCTTTACTTTTAACGATACTCGTCCGCCAACTGTTTCCAAGCGGGTAGCGAATTGACAATCGTTTCGTAGCTCACGCAATAGCCCAGGCGGAACCAACCCGGCATACCAAAGCCGTCCGAGGGAACCGCAAGCAACTCATACTTCTTTGCGCGCTCGCAAAACGCATTCGCATCGGGCTCCAACGCTTTCACCCATAGGTAAAACGCGCCATCCGGCTCAACATAGGTGTAGCCGTACTCCGCTAGTGCGTCGGTAAGCGCGGTGCGGTTGCGTGCATAGGCCTCAACGTCACTCGGCTCATCGATGCAATCGATGATCACGCGCTGGAAGAGTGCCGGTGCGCATACAAAACCCAGCGTACGGGCAGCACCCGCAACAGCCGGCATCAGACGGGCGGCCTGCGGATTGGTGTTGGGAGCCAAGATCCACCCCACGCGCTCACCCGGCAGCGACAGCGACTTGGAATACGAGTAGCACACGATGGTGTGCTCGTAAATCGAGGGCACCCAAGGCACCTCGGCACCGTACACGATTTCGCGGTACGGCTCATCCGAGATGAGCATAATCGGATTCTCGGGATCGCGCTGAGCGTTGGCCTCGCGCAGAACGTTGGCCAGTCGCGTCAGCGTGTCGCTTGTATATACGGCACCGGTCGGATTGTTGGGAGAGTCGATGATGACGGCCGCCGTCTTATCGCTGATCGCCTTGAGCACGTTGTCCACGCTCAGCTGGAACGTATCTTCATCGGCGAGCGCCTCAACACACGTACAGCCGGCCTTCTCAATCCAAACGCGATACTCCGGAAAGTACGGGGCGATAACAATAACCTCGTCGCCCGGGTTCGTAACGGCGTTGAGCGTGCAGGTGAGCGAAGCCGCGGCACCCACCGTCATAAAGACGTCTTTGCCCTCATAGCTCGTGCCAAAGCGGCGGTTGAGCGATTCGGCCACAGCGGCACGACATTGCGGCAGGCCCGGTGCGGGCGTGTAGCCGTGCAGCTGGTCGCTCGGCAGCTCCAGGGCCTTCTTAATCGACTCAGCCACGGCAGCGGGCGCTGGAACGCTCGGATTGCCCAGCGAAAAATCGAATACGTTTTCCGCACCGATCTGCGCCTTGCGCTCTAGGCCGTAGCTAAAGATCTCGCGGATGATGGAGCTCTCCGCACCGCGAGCATACATAGTTTCGTTGATCATCTGTTCCCCTTTCGCATAGGCGCTATTGTACGCTTTAGCCAACTAGAGCGCCACAATGTTGATTGGGGACAGACTTAAATGCGTGAAAACGCTCATTTAAGTCTGTCCCCAATCAACATATCGCTCAAAAGGAAAAAGCCTCCGCAGGTTTCCCCGCGGAGGCTTTTGCCACAGAGACTATTTGTCGGCGTCGGTGTCGGCATCGGCATCGACGACGGCATGGTCATCGTCAGCATCATCGGATGCGGCTTCGGCATCCTCCTGCATGGCCGCCTGCGCAAAAGCCGCGGCATCGGCCGCCAGCTCCTCCTCGCTCATGCGAGGCGCACGCTTCTTGGTCGGCATACCGGCCGCCTTGGCATTGCGCTCCTCCTTGGCCGCCAGGATATCGCCCTCGCGCTCAAGGTAGGCGTCCCACTCATTATCGAGCAGGGCATTCACGGCATCGCCCTCGACAGTCTCGCGCTCAAGCAGCACCTTCGCCATCAGATCGAGCTGATCGCGACGGGCGTCCAGGATCTCGACCGCATGACGATGGGCCTCACGCATAATGCGCTGAACCTCGATATCGATACGGCGCGCCGTCTCCTCGGAGTAATCCTGGTGATCGGCGTAATCGCGACCAAGGAACACCTGATGTTGCGCCTCGCCAAACACTTGCGTGCCCAGCTCCTCGCTCATGCCCAGGCGCGTGACCATCTCGCGCGCCATCTTGGTTGCGCGCTCCAGATCGTTGCTCGCGCCCGACGTAATGTCATCGCACATGAGCTCCTCGGCAACGCGACCGCCCAAGAACACGGCGAGCTCGTCGAGCATCTCGTTCTTGGTCTTAAGGAAGTGGTCCTCCTGCGGAAGCTGCAGCGTGTAGCCTAGCGCCTGGCCGCGGCTGACAATCGAGATCTTATGAACCGGATCGGAGTGCTCCAGGATGTGGCCCACCAGGGCGTGACCGCTCTCGTGGTAGGCAATCGTGGTGCGCTCGGCCTCGGTCATCACGCGACCCTTGCGCTGCGGTCCGGCAATCACGCGCTCCATCGATTCCTCGACCTCGTCCATCGAGATCACGGAACGATGACGGCGAGCGGCCAGCAACGCAGACTCGTTGAGCAGGTTCGCCAAATCGGCACCAGTAAAGCCAACGGTCATCTGGGCGAGCTTCTCAAACTTAACGTCCTCGTCCATCTGCTTATTCTCGGCATGCACGCGCAAGATCTGCTCGCGGCCCTTTACGTCCGGACGATCGACCGTGACCTGGCGGTCAAAGCGACCGGGGCGCAGCAATGCCGGGTCCAGAATATCGGGGCGATTGGTCGCGGCGATCAGGATGACCGACTCGCTTTCCTCGAAACCGTCCATCTCGACCAGCAGCTGGTTGAGCGTCTGCTCGCGCTCGTCGTGACCGCCGCCCAAGCCAGCTCCGCGCTGACGTCCCACAGCATCGATCTCATCGATGAAGATGATTGACGGGGCCTGGGACTTGGCCTCCTTAAAGAGGTCACGCACACGGCTGGCGCCGACACCTACGAACATCTCGACAAAGTCGGAACCCGAGATGCTAAAGAACGGCACGCCCGCCTCGCCGGCAACGGCCTTGGCCAGCAGCGTTTTACCGGTGCCCGGAGGGCCAACCAGCAACACGCCACGCGGGATCTTGGCGCCCAGCTTGCGATAGCGATCCGGATCGCTCAAAAAGTCACGGATCTCCTCGAGCTCCTCGACTGGCTCGTCCACGCCGGCAACGTCTTCAAACTTGACCTTGGGGCGTGTGGCCTCGTTGGTCTTGGCGTTGGTCTTGCCAAACTGCATGTTCCTGTTGTTGGCGCCCATCATCTGGCGCATAAAGTAGAACATGATGGCGATAAGGGCGATCGTCGGAAGCACACTCATCGCCAAGTCGCCCCAAAAATCGGGATCGTTGGTGTTGACGATGTACTTGGTATCGGGGTGCTCCGCCATGAGCTCGGCAAGCGAATCGGAGCCGACATAGGTCGAGGAGAAGCTCTTGAGCTCGCTCGTATCGCCCTTGTCCTTCTTCGTCTTCCAGTAATGACCCGTCACGCTTCCGTCTTGAACCGTATAGGTCAGATCTTCGACGCGATCCTGCTTGATGGCGCTGACCATCTCGCTCGTCGCGAGCTTAACGGTATTGCTGGAGCTGGCAAAGCCGGAGCCCATATTAAAGAAGGCATAGCCCAGAAGCGCGCAAGCCAAAAGAAAATACAGCCAGCCCGTACGCGTGGGCTTCTTGCCTCCGGGCATCCCCGGGATCTTTGGGTCCCGGGGAGTCTGGGAATTGTTGTCGTTACGGTCGTCGGGCATCTTACGAATAAACCTCCGGTTTCAAAATGCCCAGATACGGAAGGTTGCGATAGCGCTCGGCATAGTCGAGGCCGTAGCCCACCACAAAGGCATCGGGGCAATGGGTTCCAACATACTTGGGCGTGATGGCCGAGACGCGGTCCTCAACGTCCTTCCACAGGAAGGCGGCGACCTCCAGAGAAGCGGGCTTGCGGCTCTCGAGGTTCTTCATCAGATACTTGAGCGTCAGGCCCGAGTCCAGAATGTCCTCGACGATCAGCACGTCGCGACCGCGGATGTCGATATCCAGGTCCTTAATGATACGCACGATACCCGAGGACTTCACACCGTCGCCATAGCTCGAAACAGCCATGAAATCGATGTTGGTCGGCAGCTCGATCTTACGCATCAGGTCGCCCATAAAGACCACGGCGCCGCGCAGGACCGCAATCAGCACCAGATCCTTACCCGCGTAGTCGCGAGTAATCTGCTCGCCTAGGCGAGAGACGATACCGTCGATATCCTCCTGCGTGAACAGAACCTTCTCGATATCCGGATGTTGAGAAGCCATGACAACCCTTTCTTGTGCTTATCGCCCACACACCGCCGTATGGACGCGAACTACACATTCTAGCAGCGCACGGGGTAAATTTACCAGCCCGTGCGCCATCAGCGCGGGAATACCGTCAACGTCGCACAGAATAGCAGGCGTGGGACGCTATTCCGCATCGACCACGCGGAGCAGATATGCCACACGCGTTGCGGCCGTGCACTTAAAACGCTCGTCCGCGCGAACTCCGGCGACCCACACCACGGCACCCCCCGGCGCCGTCCTCACCATGGGCACTCCGGCGCGCTCGGAAACGGGAATGCGAGCCTCACCTAGCAAGTCGGATACTTTCTTGCTTCGACCACTCATCCCTAACGGGCACATCACGTCTCCCGGTGCGGGACCGTCCACCCACAGGCGCGCCAATCGCGCCTCGGCAGGGATCTCGCCACGCGAGCCCGCCAGGATCCGCTCACTATCGCTGTCGGCAAAACCCAGGGCAGCCGCGTCTACCAAAGCTGTCACTTCCCCGGCAGCCGCAAGCTCACGGGCGCGGCGCACGATATCGCATCCCGGCTCAACGGCCATCGGTTCTGTGACCAGCATACGTCCCCCGCCCAACGGCAAACGACCGGGTACGGTAACCCAGTCCGCGACCAGGCCCTCGCGAGCCGCCGACGCCTTAAACGCCAGCATGCCAAACTCAATGCGTGCGTCAATCCCCGCCGGAAGCGTGACCGAGCCGGCGCCCTCGGCAACGCAGGAAAGGACTCGCTCCACATGTCGCATCTCTGGACGAGCGTCCGGATCGATGCGCTTAATTGCCAGTCGCACGATACGCCGCGCGATTACCACCTCGGCCGCAGCAAGGCGCCTGGCATCGAGCACCAGCGCGCCCGCCGCCTCCTTACGCAGGCAGCTTCGAAACGCCTGTGCCGAAAGCTGAGACAAAAACGCGTCCTCATCGCCTAAGATCTCGCAGGCGGCGCCAATCGTCTTGCAGACGCTCGCGTTTCGCTGCGCCACCACCGGCATCACTCGATGGCGCACGTAGTTTCGCAGATACGAGATATCCTCATTGCTCTCGTCTTCGCGCCACGGCTGACCATGTACCTGTAGATAGCCCACGAGCTCGCCATGAGTTAGGTCGAGCAAGGGACGCACCACAATATTCCTCCGGCGAGGAATGCTCGATAGGCCAGCGGGCCCTGAACCCTTAATCGCGTTCATCAAAAACGTTTCCGCGCGATCCGAAGACGTGTGCGCGGTGCAGATACGAGCCGCCGTTCGCGGTGCCCCCGTCTGGGCGCAGAGCTCGCGAACATACCTCCGCGCCGCGGCATAGCGCACCTCGCGGGCCGCGGCCTCAATATTGCCCGACTCCCCATCAAAATAAGCGTGCTCCACGCACAGCGGTAAACCATATTTCGCGCAGAGCTCACGCACAAAGGCCTCGTCGCCATCGGACGCCTTGCCGCGCAGATGATGGTTTACATGCAGCACATGCAGGCGCTCGCGAGCAATGGGGGCAACACCGCGTCCGTCTTGGATATCCAGCTTTGATGTGCACGCCATAAGAAGCAGTGCCGTCGAGTCCGCGCCGCCTGATACCATGAGCACGACAGGAGCAGCCTGCTGCCTCGTCCGGGTCTCATCGACTGCCCCAGGCACGGCATGGTGTCCATAATGCTGAGATACCGTAGGCATTTGCTTCCTCCTCTATTCGTCCGCACCCATTGTATCCTTTGGAATCTTATGTCTCGTCTGCACCTTCATATCCTCGGCAGTGGCTCTAAAGGCAACTGCGCACTCATCGAGGGCCCGCAGGGGCTCATTATGGTCGATGACGGACTGTCTCGCCGCGAGACATTAAAGCGCATGGCAGAACTGGGGCTCTCGACAGACAACGTCTCGGCTCTTCTCATTACTCATGAGCATAGCGATCATATCAAGGGCCTCGATGTCTGGTGCAAGCACTGGCACGGCCCCCTCTTTGCCAGCAGGGGCACTCTTTCGAACAAAGAAAATCTTTCGCATCTGCCTGTCGAGGAATTCGATCCCGGCGACGCCCTATCCATTGCCGGCATCCACGTGCAAACCTACTCAACATCACACGATGTCATCAATCCAGTCGGTTATCGATTCGACGCCCTCGATGATTCCATCGGCTTTGCCACCGACACCGGAGAGCTATCGAGCCAAGCCATGAACACCCTCAAAGATTGTCGAGTCCTTGCGCTCGAAAGCAACCATGATGTGACCATGCTGCGCGAGGGAGAATATCCCCGCTTTCTTCAGGAGCGCATCCTGTCTGCAAGGGGACACCTCTCCAATGGCCAAGCCGCCGAAGCCGCGCGCGAACTTGTTACCGATCGAACCGAACAGCTCATTGCCATGCATATCAGCCAAGATAACAATCGTCCGAGCCTTACCGTCAAAAGCTATGCCAAAGCTCTAGCCGCAACCCTGGATGACGAGGTCGGCAGCTCCGCCACCCTTCTCCAAGGATCGCGAAAACTCTCGATACGCCCCGCAAGCCAGTATCGGCCAGCAACCATTCAATAGACTGTCCTAAACAGCAAAAGGGGCCGGGAATCGCTTCCCAGCCCCTTCTGTTGTCTTTTAATAGCGAAGAACACCAACGAAGTTAGTCGATGGAGATCTTCGTAACGTTCTTCTTCTCGACGATCTTGGGAACCGTAACGGTAAGGATGCCGTCGGCGTACTTAGCCGAGAGGCCCTCGCTCGAAGCGTCCTTAAGATACACGCCACGCGTCGCGCTGTACGAGCTGAACTCCTTCTGCAGGAAGTTCTTGCCCTCGTTCTCCTCGTCTTCCTCGACATTCACGCTAATGGACAGACGGCCCTCGTTAAGCTCGACATCGATATCGTCCTTGGCGACGCCGGTCAGATAAGCCTTGACCTCATAGCCATCGCCCTTATCCTCAACGTCAACGGGGAACGCCTTAGAGGCAATCGAGCTGTTCGCTAGGTCGCTCATATCATCAAACAGATCGAACAGCGAGCTTGCAGAGGGACGAACGCCAAAAACCGAACGATAAGGAACCATGCTTGCCATGTTTACCACTCCTTTATAGGACTGCCGAGTCATCTTCTAGGTGACTGGGACTTCTTTTGACGCTCTTATATATGCCCACCCGATGCTCATATATACATCGACTATAAAGTTTTTTAAGTCCATTACTATAAGCATATCTAAGTGTGTAGCACTAAGGTTTTAGGAAGGTTAAGGTTCTTTGAGCCAGAGCTTAAATAACGAGTATGTCCACAGCTACAAATAACAAGGGGCTTACAATGAGCGCGTACACGTTGTTGGTAACGAGCTAAAGGGCATCATGGACGACCAAAACCAGAACAAAATGTTTATGCAGACGCAGGGGGAAGATACTCCCACGCAGCCGCCACGGTTCCATCGCCCCCATATCTCGCAAGAGCCCATTAATGATCCTGAGCCCGAGTATGTGACGAGAAATCGATATCAAACGCTCGAGGACGCGCAAACGGGACGTAAACATATGGGCGTCGCCTCGGGAGACCCTGTATATCTGAAAGACGCACCATTATCTAAAAACAGCGCAGCTAGTGATGAGCCACTGAAAGCATCCGCCGCTCATCAACAAAGAGGTCCTCGTCCAAAGCAAACCTTAACGCATTCGGCTCGTTATCTCGAGACGCCAAAACAGGGAAAATCGATCTTCGTTTCGTCAAGTAAACGACGCAAGCAGCATCGACTGACAATCCTACTTTTAATCATTGTGGCCATAGCAGTTGCCCTTGTTATTCGATTTATTTTCTTTTAATCAGAACCACCCTTAAAAAGGGTGGTTTGCTCTTAGGGTATAACCCACGGGCCCCGGGCTCGCGTCTAAAGGCGCGGGCCCGGACTTCGTCCAGGCCTAGTGCATCTTGACCCGTGGCGCGCCGGTCGAACCGGCGGGATCACCCCCTCTTGAAGGGGTCCTCGTACTCCTTCACGCTCAGCTTGTCCAGCGCGATGTCGTGGGACTCCTGCTCCCTGATGTACTTGGCGATCGTCGCCTCGTTCAGGCCGACGGTGGACACGTAGTAGCCCTCCGCCCAGAACTTCCTGTTGCCGAACTTGTACTTGAGGTTGGCGTGCCTGTCGAATATCATCAGCGAGCTCTTCCCCTTCAGGTAGCCCATGACGCTCGCGACGCTGTACTTTGGCGGGATCGCCAGCAGCACGTGCACGTGGTCGGGCATCAGGTGCCCCTCGATTATCTCGATCCCCTTGTACTCGCACAGCTTCCTGAGGATCTCCCCTATGTCGCTCCTGATTTGGTTGTAGATCACTTTGCGCCTATACTTCGGCGTGAACACGACGTGGTACTTGCACATCCACTTCGTGTGGGAAAGGCTGTAGGCCTTCTGGGCCATGGCGACCACCCCTTCGACTCGAATTCTTGACGGCCTGAACAATCGTCAATATCGGTCGGAGGGGTGGCTTTGTAAAGCCGTTTGTCTCCACCCGCGTAGCGGGTGGTTTAAAGCTGGCCGCTGCGCGGCCAGCAGACTAAAGTCTTGAATAAAGGGATAGGGCCACGCGGCCCTATCCCTTTTTGCTAGCTATGGCAGCTTGTGCGCTACTCGCGGCACAGGTGCACGGCGAAACCGGCAAACTCGCGCTTAAAGTACACGAGCTTGGTGCCGCCGTCGGGCAGCAGCACGCGCGACTCCTCGTTGACCTCGAGTCCGCGCTCGGCAAACCACTTCTCGGCCGCATCGATGTCGTTGACGGCAAAGCCAATGTGGCCCTTGGTGCCACGACCGTTCTGCTTCATGACCTCGATCAGCGAATCGTTAAAGTACGAAACCGGGGTCTCGATGACAGGTAGGCCCATCATCGTCGAGAACAGCTCCGCGATCTCCAGGGCATCGGCCGGGTCGGTGGCGTTAATGCCCACGTGGGCGACGCGCATGCCAAAGAGCTCTACCGGGTTGGCGTTCTGCTCATTCATACAGGCAGCGCCTACTGAGCCATAACGTCGAGAACGGCCTTCTCGGCAGCGACGCGGTTCATGCCGGTCATGAAGGGCACGCCGCTCACGTACGGGCAGGTGAGGCCCTCGGGGGCAACGGTGGTGGCGATCAGCAGGTCGGCGCCCTCGTCGCAAGCGTCCTTGGCCTCGGAGATGGCGCACTGCACGATCTCATACTTGCCGGCGTAACCGTTGGCGTCGAGCATGGTGGCGACCTTCTGGGCAACGAGCGTGGAAGTAGCAGCGCCAGCACCGCAAGCCAAAACGATCTTCTTCATAGGTAATGTCTCCCTTCATGGTTTACTTTAGGTAAGTGTACCGCAGCGAGCGATGGCACTCAGCCTCGATGAGCTTTTATGCCAGTTTGCTTGTGCGCTGCGTATAATACATCTAGTACGTGTTGTCATACCGCTCGCTTTATGAGCGACTAAGGATCCTAACATGCCCGATTCCCGCACACTCTGGACCGCCGTCGTTATCATCTGTATCGCCGTGTCGGTGTTCTTTAGCGTCAAAAAACGCACTACGTTTAAACGCCTGCAACAGTTGATGGCCGCCAAACAGTGGGCCGAGTTCGATCGTTTGCTCGACGGCAAACTCACCAGCATGCTGTACCCGCGCTACAACCGCGACTACCTGCGTCTGAACTCCTATCTGCTGCGCGAGGACCACGAGCGCGCCGGCGAGATGTTCGACCTGCTGCTGGGACTCAACCTGCCCAAGATGCAGCGCGTCGACCTGGTGATCAAGGCCTTTAACTACTACGTTGGCCAGGAGGACCGCAAAAAGTCCAAGGAGTTGCTGCACGAAATCAAGGGCTTTGAGGGCGGTCAGGCCGAGGCGGTCGCGCACGAGTGCCAGCTGATGTACGACACGATGATCCTCAAGCGTCACAACGACATTCCCGAGCTGGAGCGCATGCTCGAGGATGTCGGCGACGACCCGGTCAAGCGCTGCCGCTTGGAGTACCTGCTGGCCCTGCAGTACCAGAACAAGGGCGACGAAGCCAAGTTTGCCGAGTACTTGGAAAAGTCAGGCCAGCACTCGATGGCCGTCAACGCGTAACGGACGGCTTGTGCTAGACTTCTAGTCTCACGGGGGCGTGGCGGAATTGGCATACGCAGGAGACTTAAAATCTCTCGCCGCAAGGATTGTGGGTTCGAGTCCCACCGCCCCTACCATGTATTGGTTACGGGCCCGTGTCCCCTGGGGATGCGGGCCCGTTTCTTTTGGATGCCGATACAGATGGTGAGTTGTGGTGGAATAGGGACTGTTTGGGGCCCGAAAGGGCGATTTTAGTCCGTATTTCACCGCAACTTATGAGGGGATGGTTAAAGGGCGTTGAGGCTGGGGGTCCAGCCGATGGTGGGGGTTGTGCCGTCGAGGGTCTCGTTGATGGTGGCGGCCATGCCGGCGAGTAGGCTGTTCTCGCTTACGGTGAGCGTCTTGTAGCCGCCGGCACGCATGAGCTCGCGGATCACCACGGCGCCGGCCAGAATCACGCCCGCGCGTTTGGGCTGTACACCCGGTAGCGTGGCGATGCCTTCCGCGTCCAACACAGACATGCGCTCGATAGCGGCCGAGACCTGCTCCAGCGACAGCTCGCATAGGTGCACAAAGCTCGAATCGTACGGTTCCAGCTCGTGAACCAGTGCCACGAGCGTGGTGACGGTGCCGCCCACGGCGACCAGGCGCTCTGCATGCTCAAAGTCGCTGGGCAGGCCCTCAAAATAGGCGGCGAACTGCTCGCCCGACCACGCAGCGGCGGCTGAAAGCTCGCCATCCGCGGGTGGCAGCGCCGAGAAAAACCGCTCCGTCACGCGACGGCACCCGATATTGAACGAATGCGAGAACAGCACGCCTTCTTGAGCAGAACCGAAGATCACTTCTGTCGAGCCGCCACCCACATCAACCACGACCAATCGTTCGTCGGGGAATTCAGCTGAGGCACCACGGAAGGAAAGATCAGCCTCAA
>USPH01000005.1 GCA_900556515.1 uncultured Collinsella sp. | reverse complement strand
ACTTCTAGCTTCGTCGGCAGCGTCAGATGTGTATAAGAGACAGCACTTGAGGCCCGCAAGGCTTCTGGTGTATGGCTCATCGACAAAGACAGCGTCGACACGCGACTCCGCTCTGTGACCAAAACGGGGGGACGTCCCCGCCGCGGCCACGGTAAGAGCGAGATCGCGTTCACCCTCATGAACCGCACGTACGAAGTCGCTCAGCTGGTCTACAGCACATCGCGAAAAGACTTTACCCACATCGGTGCCGACATCGATTACGCCCACGCCCCTATTGGAGTATTTGGCCCTAATAGCCCCATATCGCTAGACTCCTTCCGCATCTGGTGGCGCGGCCGCGGTATCCCGCTCGCACGCATTGGGCTAGCCTCCCTGCTTGCAGAAGCCGCAGTCGATGTTCCCGATGAACTCGTCCAGCGAAATCTCGGCCTCTCCTTATCCGACCAGTATTGGATTAGGCCCCAAGGTTCCGGTCTCACCTGGGAGGATATCAACTTCTTCAATAACGCCTTTGATGACGTCTCACTGTCCATTGCACCCTTTGCCCCAGAGGGAAAAGCGGCTGCCGCAAAGCCCGATAACACCTCGGACGGCAATCTTCAAAAGTACTGGACGTGCGAGGGCGAACGTCGAATTCTGCATAAGGCAGGAGCGCACCTGGACCAGGAACCTTATAACGAGCTGGTGGCGACCGCGCTCCACCGTCGCATTCTAAACGCCTGCGATTATGTGCCTTACTCGCTCGAGGGCACGGGCACTTCCGCCCTGAGCACATGCGATGTCTTCTTAACTGATGAAGAAGAGTATGTCCCTGCATTCTATGTAAACCAGCACGCAAACGCAGATGAACGGCTAACCGACTACGAGCGATATGTAGCAAACTGCGAGGAGCTCGGGGTGACAGGCGTCAAGGATGCCCTTGACCGCATGATCGTATGTGACGACATCATTGCCAACTACGATCGTCATTGGCGCAACTTCGGCCTCGTGCGAAACGTAAACACGCAAGCCTGCAGACCTGCCCCCATCTTCGATTCGGGCTCATCGCTCTGGTGCAACATATCACTAGAGGAGCTTAGGGCGGGAGAGCACAGTTTTACCAGCGCACAATTTCATTCAAGCCCCGCCAAACAAATGTTGCTCGTCGAGGACATGGGCTGGTTTGACGGCGACAAACTCGAAGGCTTCGTTGACGAGGCAATCGAGATTCTTTCCAGAAACGACGCGCTCACGGCAAGGCTGCCATATCTAAAAGAGGCGCTAACGTGGCGCCTCGAAAGAATGATCGACATCGCTGAATGGAGTTAGCGAGGCAGCATTGCCCCGCCAACTTCCCTACCTCCCGCGCAGGGCCTTGAGCTTGGCCAGGGCATCGGGGCTCAGGCGACTGCCCAGAGTCATCTTGATCTGCGGAGCTTCCTCTGCCTCGTGAACGTCGTTATCGATCTGTTTGATCTCGTCCACCAGCATACGGCTCGAGATGCGCGTGACGCCCTTACCCATGACGACGGCCTGGATCGTGCCGTCGCTCGATACCACGGAGCACGCGCGGCCTTCCTCACGTGCCTCGATGCAGAGCTTCTGCACCACGGTATCGGCCGAAACACCCGTCGGCGAAAACTCAATGCGCACACCGCGGGCCGGTAGGTTGGGGCGCTCGCTGGAGATATTGCCCGCGCCGTCAAATACGATCACGGCCTCGTAGCGGCCCTGGGCAAACGCAGCTACGTCATTAATGAGCGCCGTGCGCGCCATATCGTGAACGTCGCTGGAATACGGATCGTCGGAATGGTCGTACACGAGCTTTTCGTAGCGCGGCGTGCAGTGAATCACGTTGTAACCGTCGACCACCAGCAGCTCGGGCTTGTTGGAGTGCACCGTCGAGACTGGGTCGGCGATAGCCTGCGCAAACGCATTGCCGCCCACGCCGTAGGTCGCGGCCGAAACAATCGGCTTGGCCGAGCCCTCGCCAAAGCGCTTGGCCTTGGACTTGGCACGGTTCTTTTTGGACATGCGCTACTCCTCCCCCATGAGCTCGCCGGCGTTGCGGCGCAGCCACTCAAAGCACAGCGCCGTTGTCGCCTGGGCAACGTTGAGACTCTCGGTCATGCCGCGCTGGGGAAGCTTGGTCAAAAAGTCGCATTTCTCAAGCACCAGGCGCGAGATGCCGTCGCCCTCGGAGCCCATGACGAGCGCCACGCGGCCCTCGAAGGGAGCATCCCAGCAGCTGCCCTCGGCGTGCTCGGAAGCACCGCCCACCCAAAAGCCAGCGGCCTTGAGGTCGTCGAGCGCACGGGCGATATTAGGAACCTGCGCGATAGGCAGGTGCATGACGGCGCCGGCAGAGGTCTTGTAGCTGCCGACGGTCACACCGGCGGCGCGCTTGTTGGCAATGATGACGCCTGCCGCGCCCACGACCTCGGCGGAGCGCACGATGGCACCAAAGTTGCCGTCGTCGGTCACATGGTCGAGCACGATGACGAGCGCCGGACCGTCGCCCGCGCGGTCGAGAATATCGGCGACATCGGCATAGGGGAAGTTGCCCACCTCGAGCGCAATGCCCTGGTGAGCGCCATGGCCCGATAGCGCATCGAGCTGCGCGCGCGGCACATACTTAATGCGGACGCCCGCGGCGTTGAGGTCATCGACCAGACGAGACAGGGCGGCATCGCGCTCCCCGCCCTCGGCAATGAGCGCGCACTTGACGGGAAAGCCGGTACGCAGCGCCTCGGCGGCAGCACGGCGACCTTCGATAAACTCGCCCTTGGGGACCTGAACGTTGTCGCGGTTGCGATCTCGCTGCGGACGTGCAGCCTGAGCTTGGGAGCGCTCGCGCTGGCCCTTGGGAGCGGCAGTGCGGTCGTTGCGGCGACCCGGACGCGAGCCAGAAGCAGCCTGTTTGCCGCCACGAGGCGCACGCTTGCGATTGTCGGCCATAAAACGGCCTCCTTAAAAAGATAACGAACAAGAATCGACCGTCCGAGCCACGGCACCTTGCCTTTCAATCGTCGGGCATGACCACCAGGTCTATGCCCTCCTCTTTCAAGGCAATCTGCCGCACCTCGAACGGTCGACAAATACTAGAGACTCTTAATACGAGTGCCGGCGGCGGTATCCTCGATCGTCAGCCCGAGGTCCTTGAGCTGATCACGGATGGCGTCGGCCAGATCCCAGTTCTTGGCGGCGCGGGCCTCGGCGCGGGCCTCGAGAATCTTGGCAGCAGCCTCGTCCACGTCGTCGCCCGTGTAGGCGACCAGGCCGGCGGCAACGCCTAGCAGACCCAGCGGCAGCTCGACCTTGGGCTCGGGGAGCTCGACGCCAAGCGTATCGAGCAGCTCGGCCAGCGTGTCGGCGGCGGCAAGCGCGGCGGCCTTGTCGGCTGCGTCGCCCGCCTGCTCCAAGTACTGGTTGCACTCGGTCACAAAGCCAAAGACGGCACCCATGGCACCAGCGGTGTTAAAGTCGTCGTCCATGCACTCCTTAAAGGCAGCACGAGTCTGAGCGGCCTTGGCGGCAAATGCCTCGGCGGCAGCCGCATCGGCATCGGCCGTCGCATGGTTCGCGGCCCAGCGCAGGTTCTCGACCGTACCGGCGATACGCGTGAGTGAGTTCTCGGCACCCTCCAGGCGCTCCCAAGAAAAGTCGAGCGGCGAGCGATAGCTCGTCTGCAGCATCAGCAGGCGCAGGGCGGCAGCGGAGTGCTGCTCGAGGACCTCGGCCAGCGTAAAGAAGTTGCCGAGCGACTTGGACATCTTCTCGCCGTCTACCAGCAGCATGCCCGTGTGCATCCAGGTGTTGGAGAAGCCCTGGTGCCAGGCGCAGGTGGCCTGGGCGCACTCGTTCTCATGGTGCGGGAAGGCAAGGTCGGAGCCGCCGCCGTGGATGTCGATGGGCGTGCCCAGATAACGGTGCACCATGGCGGCGCACTCGGTGTGCCAACCGGGACGGCCCTCGCCCCAGGGGCTCGGCCAGCTGGGCTCGCCGGGCTTGGCGGCCTTCCACAGGGCAAAGTCGAGCGGGTCGTTCTTGTCCTCGTTCTCCTCGATGCGCGCGCCAACCATAAGGTCGTCGATATTGCGGCCCGAGACCTGACCGTAGTTAGGATCGCTGCGCACGGCAAAGTACACGTCGCCGTTATCGGCGGCGTAAGCGTGGCCCTGCTCGATAAGCGTCTTGATCATGGCGATCATGGGGCCGATCTCTTTGGTGGCGCGGGGGCGCACATCGGGATCGAGCACGTTGGCGGCGCGCATGACGCCGATGAACTTGTCGGAGAACTCCGTCGCGACCTCGGCGGCAGTGCGGCCCTGCTCGTTGGCGCGCTTGATGATCTTGTCATCGACATCGGTGAGGTTCTGGGCGAACGTGACCTCGTAGCCGCTCGCGATGAGCCAGCGGCGAATCACGTCAAAGCTGATGAACGTGCGGGCGTTGCCGATGTGGATGTTGTCGTAGACCGTGGGGCCGCACACGTACATGCGGACCTTGCCGGACTCGATGGGCTGGAACTCTTCCTTTTTATGGGTAGCGCTGTTGTAGATACGCATTCGTTACTCCTTAACGGTTTTCTGTAGCAGGCAGACGGCCCAGGCGCCGATTCCCTCGCCCTGGCCTTCCCAACCGAGCTTTTCGGTCGTAGTGGCGGCGACGCCTACATTTTCGACGTCAACGCCCAGGGCATGGGCGAGGTTGGCACGCATGGCATCGCGGTGCGGGGTGATCTTGGGTTGCTGACAGGCAATGGTGCAATCGGCATCGACAAACTCAAAGCCCAGCTCGCGCGCGTAGTCCATCACGCGAGCGAGCAGTACCATCGAATCGGCGCCCTCGTAGGCGGGATCGGTATCGGGGAATAGCTTGCCGATGTCTCCCCCGCGGCAGGCGCCCAGAATGGCGTCGGCCAAAGCGTGCGCGAGCACATCGGCATCCGAGTGGCCCAGCAGGCCGCGCTCGTAGGGAATGTCGACCCCGCCGATGATACATCGACGCCCCTCCACCAAACGGTGGACGTCGTAGCCGTGGCCAATGCGCAGGTTACTGAACATGGGGAAGGTCCTCTCCCTCGGCCATGCGGCCGAGCAGAATCGCGGTTACGGGACGCAGATCCTCGGGCACCGTCACCTTAAGGTTATCGCGCGGGCTCTGGACACAGCGGACGCGCCCGCCCAGGCGCTCGACCAACGATGAATCGTCGGTACCGATAAAACCCTCGGCGATAGCAGCGGCGTGAGCGCGCTTCATAGCATCGACGCTAAAGATCTGCGGCGTCTGCGCGGCCCAATAGAGCTCACGCGGCGGCGTCTCGACGATATTGTCGCCATCGACGATCTTGAGCGTGTCGATCGCGGGCTGGCCGCACACGACGCCGTCGAGCGAGCGGTCACCCATGAGCACGTCGATAGCGTGGTCGATGGCCTCGGTCGTGATGAGCGGACGGGCGCCGTCGTGGATGGCGACATATTCGAAACCCGCCGGAACCGCATGCACGCCGGCACGGGTGGAATCCTGACGGGTATCGCCGGCATCGGCAAAGCTGATGGGCGTGTCATAGTCAAACGGGTCGATGGCCAGGCGGCGCATCTCGGCACGGCGCTCGGCAGGACACACCACCACGATGTGGCCGACCTTGTCGCTACGATCGAACGCGCGGATGGACCAGCTCATGAGCGGACGGCCCGCCACGTTAACGAGCTGCTTGCCGCCGGGATTTCCAAAGCGCTGACCGCTGCCGCCGGCAACGACCACGGCGCATACGGGCGCCATTATGCGTTCCCTTGTTTGGTGCCCTTCATGCGGTACAGGGAGTCCGCAAGAATGGCAGGGTTGTTGACGCCAAAGTCGCCCAGGCGCTCCGGATCCTCGCTGATGTCATCCATGAGCTCCTGCAGCGAGCCGTACTCGTCGACGATCTTCTCGGCCACGCCGTCGCGCACGACGGACACGCGCGAAAGCGTGCGCAGGCCCAGCGGCGTCATGACGGAGTCCTCGTCCAGGTCGTCATAGCCCAGAACTGCCGCCACGTGCTGCGGGTCGGACAGGTCCTTAGGCGTCATGCGGCTCAGCTCGGCGCGAATCTTCTCGGCGTTTGCCTCGGAGGAATCGCTTGCGTAGTCGCGGATCATCAAGTCGTATTCGGTATCCATGCTGGAGCCCGCGAGCTGCTCGAGCTGCATCTGCACGAGCTTGCCCTGGTTACCCAGCTTGACGATGCAATCCTTAAGCTCGGTCTTTGCCTGTTGCATGATCTCGAAACTCGAGAAAATACCGGTAATGTCGGCGAGCGTAACGTAGTCGTCGAGCTCGAGGGCCGTCAGGCGCAGCAGGGAGCGATCGAGCGACTGACGGGTGGTCTGGAGCGTGGCAACGAGCTGGTTGACCGAGCTCATGATGGTGGTGACAGGCTGAATCTCGTAGCTCTTACCGTGGACGTACACGTTGACGACGGCACGACGAGCCGAAACCGAGATCACGATGGCGTCGGTGAGCACCGACATGCGAGCGGCGGTACGGTGACGCATGCCCGTCTCACTCGTGGCAAGCGAGGGATCGGGATTGAGGTGGAAGTTGGCGCGCAGGATCTGGGTGAGGTCGCCATCGATAACGATGGCGCCGTCCATCTTGGAAAGCTCGAACAGGCGGTTCGAGGTAAACGAAATGTTGAGCGGGAAGCCGTCGTTACCGGCAGCGAGCACGTTTTCGGTGTCGCCGACGCAGATAAGGGCGCCCAGGTGACCGGCGATGATCATGTCGAGGGCGGTGCGGATCGGCTGACCAGGTGCCGTCAGGCGGATGGCCTGTTCCATACGCTTTTGCAGCTCGTTCTTATCCAAGGCATCGCTCCCATCGTATACGCTCCATAAACGTCAATAAGTTTCTCACGGTTTGCCCCTGTGACGCCCGCAAAATCCGATGCTTACAGAATGAGCGAACACAGCTGAGAGCCCAACCCAAATGGGCTGCTTATGTGGTAGCATCGGGATTCACATGAATGAGGGAGTAGTCGCGTAATCGGGCTCGCCCGCAGAGAGGGAGCCAGACTATGGGACTCGCAGAGCTCGTGTTGCTCGCCGTTGGCCTTTCGATGGACGCCTTTGCCGTTTCCATCTGCAAAGGTCTCGGCATGAAAAAGATCAACCTTAAAGTCGCCGTGGTGCTCGGCCTGTTCTTTGGCGGCTTTCAGGCCGGCATGCCCGTAATCGGATGGGCGCTTGGCAGCCAGTTCATGGGCATCATCGGACCCATCGACCATTGGATCGCCTTCATCCTTTTGGCCTTCATCGGCGGCAAGATGCTGTGGGAAGCCTTTACTGAGGACGAGAACGAAGGCGACGGCAAGGATGCCGAGAAGATTGACCTGGGCGAGTACCTGATCCTCGCCATCGCCACCTCAATCGACGCCCTGGCCGTGGGCATCTCGTTCGCCGCGCTTTCGGTCGACATCGTCCCCGCCGTGTCGCTCATTGGCATCACGACCTTTGTCTTCTCCGTTGCCGGCGTGGCGATCGGCCACACCTTTGGCGCGCGCTACGAAAAGCCCGCCACCATCGTGGGCGGCGTCGTGCTTATCCTTATCGGCCTCAAGATTCTGCTGGAACACTTGGGGTTTTTGGCGCTGTAAAACACCCTTCAAAACTAAACGTCCGGGCAAGGCCTCATGCAGTGTTTTGCATGAGGCCTTTTCATGCAGACTTTTGCATGTCATACTGATATGCAAAAGTCTGCACATTAGGAGACCACCGTGGATACCCTTCCCATCACCACACCGCGCCAAGCTGGCATCTACGTGCGCCAGGCACGCGAGGCGCAGGGAATCACCCGTGCGGCCCTCGCTAAAAAAGCCGGTGTTTCGGAGCGCCTGCTCGCATCGCTCGAGCTGGGAGATGCCACGGGCATTCGGCTCGACAAGCTGCTGGCGGTTTTCGGTGCTCTCGGACTGGCTCTCGTTGCTCAAGGGAATATCGACGACACGAAACATGAGCAGCCGACCGACGCCCCGCATGCTGATCTGCAATCTCGCTGTACCCCCAGACGCCATCACGCTCAACGTCCCTCTCATAGCCACCGACGCGGCGCAGCCATTCCAGCTCTTCCAGATACCCCCTTTACGTCCGAGCTCTACGACAGGGCCTTCGCCGATTTCGCCATGTCCAATCTCGGAGTCTCGATTGCCGCTAGCGCACCCGCTCAAGCCGAGTCTGAAGGGAAATAGCCAATGGCCAGAACATCACTTCGGACCATTATTTGCGGCGTACCTGCGGGAACGCTCACGCAAGATGAGAACGGTCTTATCAGCTTTACCTACGATCATGACTATGAGGGGCCAGCCCTATCGACCAACATACCCGTATCAAATCGCACATACGGCCAACAGGTCATGAATCCGTACTTGTTTGGCCTTCTACCCGACAGCGAGGACCAACGAAAAGCGATTGCCGCCGAATTCAACGTTAGGCCCAACAATCCCGTTGCGATGCTCAGCCATATCGGACTCGACTGTCCGGGCGGAGTGCAGTTTTGTGCCGAAGAAGATGCCGACGCCGTCCTGCATCGCGCTGGCGACTACCGCCCTATAGACGACCACGAAATTGCTCTCCGTCTCAAGTCGATCAGAGATGACCGCGATGCATCGTGGATGGGTCTAGATGAAAGTTGGTCACTTGGAGGCAACCAGGGCAAGTTCGCGCTCGCGTTCATAAACGGCCGCTGGTGCGAATGCATGGGCTCCTCGCCCACGACGCATATTTTCAAAAATGGCGTTATCGGATTTAAACTCGAGGCTCTCAATGAGTTTGTCTGCATGAAAAGCGCCCAGCGCGCCGGTATCGCAACGGCAAACGTCGAATATCGTATGTTTGAGGACGAACCTGCCCTCATTGTTGAGCGCTATGACCGCGTGAAAGTCGAAGACGGAACGATCAGGCGCCTACATCAAGAAGACCTCTGTCAGGCACTTGGGGTGATGCCCGCCCAAAAGTACACGGCAGACGGCGGCCCGACCACCCGCGACATTCAAGAGCTCCTCGTAAATACGAGCCACCATCAACTTAACCTGTATCTGTTTACGCAGATGCTGTTCTTCAACGCCATTATTGGCGCACCGGATGCGCATGCGAAAAACTATTCCCTGCTCCTTGGAAACGACGGCGCAGCCATGATGGCTCGAATGTACGATGTCGCATCGGGGCTGGCATACGAGCGCATGCGCCGCCGGGCGCGCCTTGCCATGAGCGTTGGCGGCGAAAATCGTGTGGGGTGCATCGGTCCAGGCGCTATCCGCCGATACCACGGTATGGGCGACCCCGCGCTGGAGGCGACGCTCACCGATGCCGGGCTATCCGAGAAGTTTTGCTTTGCGACCATGATGGACCTCGCCTACGAGGTGCCCATTTGCATGGAAGAGGTCATGGACGAATACGCCGACCTGCCCGGCATGACGGACCTGCGCGAGCATATGCTCGGCCCTGTCCGCGAAAACTGCCAGCGCACCCTCGACCTCATCAGGGCAGAAATGGACTAGGTGGCCATAATTTCGCAATTATCAAACAAAAGAGAGGGGGCACCCGTCGCAAAAGCTCAGATGCCCCCTCTCGTAATGTCATTTGCAATCCGCTAGCACGTGGCTCGAACTGCTGCTAGCGCGACCTTTACGCAGCAAGGCGCTTGAGGACGTCGATGAGCAGCTCGTAGAAGCGCTCGGCAGAAGCGAGCTCCATGCTCTCGTCCGGGGTGTGGACATCGGAGAGTGTCGGGCCCACGGCGATGGCGTCCAGGCCGTGCAGAGCCTCGGCAAACAGGCCGCACTCAAGGCCGGCGTGAATGGACTCGATGCGCAGCTCGGAGCCAAAGAGCTCGCGATAGCTCTCGACAAAGACGTCGCGGACCGGCGAATGCTCGGCATAGCTCCAGCCGGGATACTCGAACTCAAACTTGGCGTCGAAGCCCAGGACATCGGCAAGCGTCTGCAGGCGGTCCTTGAACTCGTTCTGCAGCGAGGTGATCGAGGAGCGCGGGGACAGCATAATCTTGACCTCGTCATCGGAGGTGGCGACCACGCCGATGTTGGAGGAAACCTCGACGGAGCCGTCGGTGGCGACGTTGCGGCGAATCACGCCGTTAGGGGCAAGACGCAGGGCGCGGATGAGGGCAAGCGCGGACTTCTGGTCCATGGCCTCGACCTCGGCGTCATCGGCAATCTCGACGGTGCAAGTAAAGCCGGGGTCGAAGACCTCGAGCTCGGCAGTGACGTCGGCGATGATGCCCTTTGCAATCTGGGCCGCGGCCTCGGCGGCAGCGTGGTCGGCGTAGACCAGAACAGCCTTGCACTCACGGTTGATGGCGTTGTCCTTAGTGCCGCCGTTAAAGCTGACGATGGCGGGCTCGCCAGCGACCATCAGGCGGTCGATGATGCGGGCCATGATGAGGTTGCCGTTGCCGCGCTCCAGGTTGATATCGCTGCCGGAGTGGCCGCCCAGCAGGCCGGAGATGTCGAGCGTGAGGGTGCTACCGGTCTTGTGCTCGCGCGCGATCGGGCAGGTGTAGGTAACGACGACGCCGCCGGCACAGCTGACGGTGGCAACGCCCTCTTCCTCGGAGTCAAGGTTAATCATGGTGCGGGCGCTAATCTGGGACTTGTCGAGCGTCTCGGCGCCAACCAGGCCAGTCTCCTCGTCGGTGGTGAATACGCACTCGAGGGCGGGGTGAACGATCGAATCGTCATCGAGAACAGTGAGCATCAGAGCGACGGCAATACCGTTGTCGGCGCCCAGAGTGGTACCGTTAGCGGTGAGGACGCCGTCCTTGACGACCAGGTCGATACCATCAGTCGTAAAGTCGTGCTCAACGGAGCCCAGCTTGTCGCACACCATGTCGATGTGGCCCTGCAGCATCACGGTCGGGGCATTCTCGGCGCCGGCAGATGCGGGCTTGCGAATGATGACGTTGTAGACCTCGTCCTGATACACATCGAGACCGCGCTCCTTGGCAAACGCGACCAGGAAATCGCTGATGCCCTTCTCGTTGCCAGACCCACGGGGGATCGCGCTGACCTCCTCAAAGAAATGGAACAGCTGGGCGGGCTCGTAGCCGGTAATCTTGTAGTCCATGGTGCCTCCTTGGCGCAACTGGTTAGACAGTAAGACATGCGACTTGTATATTCCCAGACTTTGCGTGCATAAACCAGTCGAAAACGCCGAGCGCCCTCGCATCATCGGCTAACGGTGGACCGTATAGCGCAACGGTCACAACTTCCGCAGCTCTACAAATCGAGGCGCCCTTTCCGGAGCGCCTCGATTGCGCGTATCAAATTGTCGCCACGCCCTACAGCGCGCCGGAACCGGCTTGCATCATGCCGCCGGGGCCCGAGGTCACGCCGCCGCTCACGGGCGAGGCGTTGCCGGCGTGCGGTGCCACCGGGACGGTATCGCCACCGAGTGTGCCCGCCGGACGCGGTGCCGGGATCTCGCCCGTGCCGTGGCTAAAGACAAACTTGCCATCGGCCACGTCGCACAGGACGGTATCGCCCTCGCCCCACTCGCCGGCCAGAAGCTCCTCGGACAGCGGGTCCTCGATGAGCTTTTGAATGGCGCGGCGCAGCGGACGCGCACCGTTGGTGAGGTCGGTGCCCTCGGCCACGATCTTGTCATAGGCCGCATCGGTGAGCTTGATGTTCATGCCGTTGGCAATCAGGCGCTGACGCAGGTCGTCCACCAGCAGGTGCGCGATCTTGGTCAGGTTCTCGCCCGAAAGCTTCTGGAACACCACAATGTCGTCGATACGGTTGAGCAGCTCGGGGCGGAACAGGCGCTTGAGCTCGCCCATCGCACGGCCCTTGATCTCACTCGAGGTGAGGCCCTGCTCGCCGGTGGTGCAAAAGCCAACGCTCGCATCCTGCGCGATCTCGCGGGCGCCCACGTTGGACGTCATGATGATCACGGTATTGCGGAAGTCGACCGTCTTGCCCTGGCTATCAGTCAGGCGACCCTCCTCCAGCACCTGCAACAAAATGTTGAAGATGTCGGGGTGCGCCTTCTCGATCTCGTCGAACAGCACGACCGAGTACGGGTGACGACGAACGGCCTTGGTAAGCTGACCGCCCTCGTCGTGGCCCACGTAACCCGGAGGGCTACCGATAAGCTTGGAGACCTCGAACTCGCTGCCGAACTCCGACATGTCGAAGCTGATGAGCGCGTCCTTACTGCCAAAGAGGTACTCGGCGAGCGTCTTGGCGAGCTCGGTCTTGCCTGTGCCGGTGGGACCAAGGAAGATAAAGCTACCACCGGGACGACGCGGGTCCTTGAGCGGCGAGCGGCTGCGGCGCACGGCCTTGGCGACGGCCTCGACGGCCTCGTCCTGGCCGATAATGCGGGTCTTGAGCACGCTTTCGGTCTGCAGCAGGCGACGGCTCTCGCTCTCGGTGAGCGAGGAAACCGGCACGCCAGAGGTCACGGACACGATGTCGGCAATCTGACTCACGTCGATGGTGAGCGGGCTGGCGTCGAGCTCGGCGGTCCAGGCGGCCTTGGCCTCGGCGAGCTCAATCTCGGCGGCCTTCTGCTGCTCGGTGATCTCGGCGGCCTTGTTCATGTCGTCGCTCTCGGTGGCCTCCTGCGCGGCGGCCTTGAGCTCCTCTATGCGATGCTCGGCCTCGCGCACCGGCTCGGGCGCACGATTCGCGGCGATGCGAGCGCGGGCACCGGCCTCGTCGATGAGGTCGATGGCCTTATCGGGCAGGAAGCGATCCTGGATGTAGCGGTTGGAAAGGTTCGCGGCAGCCTCGATAGCGCCCTGCGTGTAGCGCACATGGTGGTGCTCCTCGTAGCGCGGCTTAAGCGCGGTCAGGATCTTGACGGTGTCCTCGACGCTCGGCTCCTCGACATCGATAGTCTGGAAGCGACGCTCGAAGGCTGGGTCTTTGGTGAGGTACTTGCGGAATTCCTCGGCCGTGGTGGCGCCAATAATCTGGAAGGCACCGCGTGCAAGCACGGGCTTGAGCATGGAGCTCGCGTCGATGGAGCCCTCGGCAGAACCGGCACCGATGATGGTGTGCATCTCGTCAATAAACAGGATGACGTCGTCAGCCTCGGTGGCCTCCTGGATCACGTTCTTGAGGCGCTCCTCAAACTCACCGCGATACTTGGCGCCCGCAACGAGGCCCGGCAGGTCGAGCGTCCAGATGTTCTGGTTCATGAGGTTCTCGGGCACGTTGCCGGCAGCGATCTGCTGCGCCAGGCCCTCGACGATGGCCGTTTTGCCCACGCCGGGATCGCCCAGGATAAGCGGGTTGTTCTTGGTGCGGCGCGAAAGGATCTCCATCATGCGCTGGACTTCCTTTTCGCGGCCAATCACGGGATCGAGCTCGCCGTCGCGCGCCTTTTGAGTGAGGTTGGTGGCGAACTGCTTGAGCGTGTCGGTGCCGCTCCCCTTTTGCTGAGAGGCATCCGAGCCGCTAAAGAACGGCAGGCCCGCACCGGGACGACCAGCACCGGCGCCGGCGAGCGGACGCTTCTTGTCCTGGTCCTTGGCGGTGAGTTTCTCGATAGCCTTTTTGATGGAGGCGGACGACACACCCAGGCGCATGAGGATGTCCATGGCCATGCCGTTGCCCTCTTCGACGATACCGATGAGCAGGTGCTCGGTCGACACGTAGGTCTGGTTGTTCTCACGCGCCACGCGGAATGAACGCTCCATCACGCTAATGACGAGCGGCGTAAAGGCGAGCTTGGCCGCCTCGGTCTCCTCACTGGGCTCGGGAACCGTGGTCTGGACCTCCTTGAGGGTGTCCATGATGTCGTCGTAGGAGATATCAAGCGAGCGCAGCGCCTCGGCAGCGATGCCCTCGTCCTCCTTGGCGAGTGCGAGCAGCAGGTGCTCGGTGCCCACCTTATTTGAGTGCAGATCGAGCGCCTCCTGTTTGGCCATCGACATGACCTTGCGCGCTCGATCGGTAAATCTATCTAACATGCTCGTTTCCTTACATGAGTTCATCGAAATCAAAACGCCCGCCCGTCGGCGGCGCTTTTGTCTCTTTACCCACAGGTTGTCTATGTTAACAGCTGGAGGAATATCTATAAACCCGGCTCACATGAATGCAGGTTATGACCGCATCGCGGGACTCACCGCGCGATGCGCGACAGGCGCCCCGCAAGAGAAACCCTAGGCGTCTTTCACCACGTCGGGACTCGTCGCACGCGATGCGCGATAGGCATCGGCCTCCTTGGAGACGCGTTCGAGCAGCTCGGATGTATCGACGCCCTCGACTTGCGCGACCGTTTCCACCGTCTGCATGGCGACCGCCCTCAGGTACGCGCACGCGCTGTCCCCCGGCTGCTCGAGGTCTATCTCCTCGCCGCCCTCCCGGGCAAAGCCGACCGCCATCACAAAGCCCATGATGCCCGAGACCAGAAAGCCCACCGCAAAGCTCGAATCTGCCTTGAGCTCTTCTCCGTCGGGGTGGACGATCTCTCTCACGCGGTCGATGATGATCGTATGGATGCCCTGCACGACCTGCTCGGCGGCACCCGCCCTCATGGTGATGACGATGCGCCGCAGCAGGCAGCGGACGTCGCGCCGGTCGAACGCCGAAAGGTCGCCCTCGCTCGAAAAATGCCAGAGGGCATCGGTGATGAGCTCGTTATCCTGCAGCAGCTGGGCTATGGCGATGGCGACGAGTTCATCGAAATCGTGAAAATAGTAGTAAAACGTTCCGCGATTGCACTGGGCGGCGCGGGTCACCTCGCCAACCGACAGCTCGAAGATGCTGTTGTTCTCGATGAGCTCCCAAAACGCCTCGATGATACGGGTGCGTGCATCGGGCGCATCGGCGTCCTTACGCGGTCTCGCCATGTGCCTCACCGCACCCCTGCGCCTTGGCGTTCATGATGAGCATCTGAAGACGGTTCTCCACGTTGGCGAAGCTCACGTCGGGATCGTAGTCGAGCGGCAGGAACTGCGCCGTGGGATACTGCTCCTTGAGCGCATGGATGAGCCCGCGCCCCACGACATGGTTGGGCAGACACCCGAACGGCTGCAGGATCACGAAGTTGCGGCAGCCGCGCTTGGCGTGCTCGAGAATCACCGCCGGAATCAGCACGCCCTCGCCAGCATCGAACGTATGGTGCAGGATCTTATCGCTCGCGCGCACGAGCTCGGGCATGCGCGTCGGCGGCTCGTAGAGCGGGCTCGCCGCGCCCAGGCGGTCGCAACGGTCGTGCGCGAGCTCGAACAGGTTGTCCGCCGTGGCGTACCAGGCCTTTTCGGGCAGCGACAGGTCGACGTGGAACTCGCGCGACTGCGCATGCTTGTAGAAATAGGTCTTGCGGATCACGTCGGTCATGCGCGCCTCGATGACCTCGAGCCCGTTGTCCTCGAGGTAGCGCTCGATCTCGTGGTTGGCGCCGAGATGGAAATTGAGCAGGTACTCGCCCACGATGAGAACGGTCGGATGCGGGTTCGAGCGGTCGTACGGAACGGCGTCCATGATCGCAAGCGCGCGTTTGAAGCCCGTCGCCTGGCCTCTCAGCCCGGAGCGCTCCATGCCCTCGATAACCTCATCGAGCGCGCGGTCGAACGCAGCGTCCGCCGCGCCCTTCTCGAGCTCGTAGGGACGGATGCGCCTAAGCATGGCCTCGAGGGCATCGATTATGGGAAGACCGTAGGCGATCTGGATGCTCGGGCCAAGGCCGAGCTTGAAGCCCGGATGCGCATTGTGGGCATCGACGTCGTCGTTGGTGAGCACCGGGACATAGTCGTATCCCGCGTCGTCGAGCGCGCGGCGCAGCAGGGGCATGTAGTGCGTCAGGCGGCAGTCGCCGATATACTTGCCAGTCACCACGGCGACGTCGTGCGGGTCGTACTTACCGCTCTCGAGTGCCGCGAGCGCCTCGCCGATCACGATTTGCGCGGGGAAGCAGATGTCGTTGTGCACATAGCGTTTGCCCAGGCGGATGGCATCCTCGCGCCCGATATCAAGGGCCTCGGCGCGCACGCCCTGATTGCGCATCGCCGCGGTCATGAGCCTGCAGAACGCATGGGAGGTGTTGGGGACCAGCGCGATCTTGTCGTGCCGGTCGCGCTTGGTGTACTTGACCTTATACGGGTCGTCGAGCGGATGGACCGCGTGCACCCGGGCGCCCTCGGCACGCTCCTCCGCGCGACGACGGTTGACCGACTCGATAAACGAACGCACGCGAATGCCCATGGGACCGGCGACGTCGCTCTCATCGAGCTTGATCATCATCGGAACCTTGGAGCCCATCTCGCCCATCATGCGCGCGATCTCGTCGGTGAGATACGCATCGTGGCCGCAGCCGAAGCTGCCCATCTGCACGAGCTCGAGCTCGGGCGTCGATGCGACGATGACCGCGCACGACAGCATGCGCGCATGGTAGTTGTTCACGATGTCGATGCGGCTGTTGGAAAGGTCGACGTTGCAGACCCCCGGCACCGCATCGGGCGTCAGCACGGGGATGCCGCGCTCAGAGAAGAGCTTGGGCAGCCCGTGGTTGACCAGCGGGTCGTTGTGGTACGGGCGCGAAGCGATCACCACCGCGTAGCCGCCGTCCTCGCGCAGGTTCTCGAGCACCTGCCTGCCGCGCAGCTGCAGCTGGTTCTCAAACGTCTGCTGCGCGCGGTCCGCCTGCTCGGTCGCCTTGGCAACCAGGTCGGCATCGATATCGAAGGTCTCCTTGCACCACGCCTTGAGCTGGCGGTTTCGGTCGCCCTCGTCGTACCAGTGGAACAGCGGCGTATCGAACGGAACGCCGAAACGCTCCTCCGGGTTATCGGAATTGCGCATCACGTAGGGGTATCCCTTTACGACGGCGCACATCCACTCGCTGGTAGAGGCGGTGTTTTCGGTGGGCACCGTCGTGATGATGGGCATGAAGATGCGGTCGACGCCGGCGTCGACGAGATTGCGGATGTGCCCGTGGACGAGCTTGGCCGGGAAGCACACGGTGTCGGATGTGACGTGCGCCAGACCGCGCTCGTACATCGCCTTGGTGCTGCGTCCCGAGACGCGCACCTTAAAGCCGAGCGTGCTGAAGAACGTCGACCAGAACGGCATGGTGTCCCAGAACTCGAGCACACGGGGAATGCCGATCGTGACATCGCGCCCCCCGCAGACGAGAACCGTGGGGTACGACTCGAACAGCAGCTTCTCGCGGTCGACAAAGAGATTGGGGGCAGCCGCGGTCCGGTCGCGCCCCGTGCCGGGCGCCTGTGCCTCGCAAGCACCCTGCGGACGCAGCTCCTCCGCCGCGGGAACCTTGCGCACGAGCTCATCCCATGAGATGGCGCCGCCGCGCGGGCAGCGATTGCCCGTGACGTAAAGCGAGCCGTCGCCAAATGCCACGACCGCGCGCTGGCAGCGGTTGTTGCACCGACGGCAGGTAACGCCGCCGAACTCGCGATGCTCGAAGCGCTCCACGGCATCGAGCCCGATAAACGACGTGCCGGCGTCGCCCTTGCGGCATTCCTCGCGCGCGAGCAGGGCGATACCGATAGCGCCCATCAGCCCCGGGTGGGGCGCACGCGTGACGGGTTTGCCCAGATACTGCTCGAATGCGCGCAGCACCGCGTCGTTTCGGAACGTGCCGCCCTGGACGACGACTTTGTCGCCCAGACGGTTGAGATTTGAAACGCGAATGACCTTGGTGAACACGTTCTCGATAATCGAACGGCAGAGACCTGTCTCTTATACACATCTGACGCTGCCGACGAAGCTAGAAGTGTAGA
>USPH01000004.1 GCA_900556515.1 uncultured Collinsella sp. | reverse complement strand
GTTTTGAGAAGTGGGCTCCGCGAACTTCTCAAAACAAGGCAGGCACCCCGGCCCCGCCGGTAAATAGCGGACACTCCGCATGCAATCTATGCAAACAAACAAGTACGCTTAGCTACATTCGGTAAGATCGAGCACGCTGCCCTTCACGATAAGCGCCGGCTCCAGAACGACTTCTTCGGCACGTCTACCGCCCCTACCGGCAAGACGCTTGGACATGCAGCCAAAAGCATGCTCCGCGAGGATACCTGGATCCTGCTCAATCGCGGTCAGCGCCGGCTCAAAGAGAACGTCGGCGGCCGAGTTGTCGTAACTCACCACCGAGATGTCGCCCGGGATGCTCTTCCCCATCTCGTGCAAGCGCTTGAGCAGACCGAGGGCGATGTTATCCGAGCTTGCGAACACAGCGGTAGCATCAGTTGCGAGCACCGCCTCCGAGGCCTCGTAGGCACTCGGGATGTAGTACTCGCTCTCAAACTCCAAACGTGCGTCGATCGGCAGGCCAACCTCACGCAGCGCGCGCTCATAGCCGGCAAGTCGTTTGCGACCCGTATTGGAGCGGCGTGCGTTAACCAGACAGGCAATACGGCGGTGGCCTTGCTCGATCAGATAGCGGGTGGCCATGTAGCCGCCCATCTCGTGGTCGAACATCACCTTGTCGCACTCGAGCCCCTCAATGGCACGGTCGACCATCACGGCCGGGATGGGCAGGTGGCTGACTTCTTCGCGCAGGGCACGGTCGTCGGAGAACTCGTCGCCCACGACCAGGAAGACGCCATCAACGCCGCGCGTCACCAGCTGGCGCAGCAGCTCCAGATCGTCATCGGCGCTTCCACCCGAGCTGGTAATGAAGAGCGCATAGCCATCCTCGCGGCAGCGCTT
Source organism: uncultured Collinsella sp. (assembly GCA_900556515.1). Classification (GTDB taxonomy): domain Bacteria; phylum Actinomycetota; class Coriobacteriia; order Coriobacteriales; family Coriobacteriaceae; genus Collinsella. Next base: position 19,361 of record USPH01000004.1, on the reverse strand, counting down.
TTCCAGGCTACCGGCGAGCGAGGCAAAAAAGCGGCTCTCGATGTTAGGGACGATAAGGCCCAGCGTGCGCGACTCGCGCATGACCAAACTACGCGCAATCTGGTTAGGAACATAGTGGTTGCGCGCCGCGACCTCCTTGATGAGTTTGCGGTTTTCTTCCGAGATGCGACAGGGCCGATTATTGAGCACAAGCGAGACCGACGAGGGGGAAAGCCCCACCTCCTGGGCGATCTGCTTGAGGGTGACTTTGTTGGCCATCTCGCTCCTTCCGGGTTTACGCGCAATCTCTTGAAAGTATAGCGACTACCCCTCTACCTCGGTGATAAACACTTTACCAATCCGGTAGACGGCTGTTTTATCGCCGCCAGCGCACCAAATCCGTCCGGGTGGGGTATATTGCAATCGATTGATGACAACAACCACCAAAAGGCGGATATTCGTATGCACGAGAACGACTTTTTTAACGAGGACCTGCTGTGCGCGCTTGCTGGCGTTGCCGGCGAGGACAACGTGCTGATGAGCGAGCCCATGCGCGAGCACACCACGTTTAAGATCGGCGGCCCGGCCGACGTCTTTGTCACGCCCGATACCGAGCAGGGCCTCGTCGCCACGCTCGACACCTGTTATCGCTGCGACCTGCCGCTCACCATCGTGGGCAACGGCTCCGACCTGCTCGTCGGCGACAAGGGTATCCGCGGCGTTGTCGTGGCGCTGGGCGAAGGTCTCTCCAACATCACCGTCGACGGCACGCACGTCACGGCGGCAGCCGGCGCGCTGCTTTCCGATGTCGCCGCGGCGGCAGCCGAGGCCGGCCTCACCGGCATGGAGCCCATCTCGGGCATCCCCGGATCGGTCGGCGGCGCCTGCTACATGAACGCCGGTGCCTACGGTGCCTGCATGGCCGATGTGCTGGAGTCCGTGCGCGTCTACAAACCCGCTCGCCAGCTCGACGACGGCACCCGCGGCAGCGGCAATATCATTGAGTTCGATGTCGATGAGCTCAACCTGGGCTATCGCAAGAGCCGCATTGCCGACGACGGCTTCATCGTGCTTTCGGCCACCTTCAATCTCGCTCCGGGCAACGCCGCGATGATCAAGGCCGACATGGACGACTACCGCCAGCGCCGCGAGGACAAGCAGCCGCTCGACATGCCGAGTGCCGGCTCCACTTTCAAGCGCCCCGAGGGTTACTTTGCCGGCAAACTCATCATGGATGCCGGCCTGCGAGGACACGCCGTTGGCGGCGCGCAGGTGAGCGAGAAGCACTGCGGCTTCATCGTCAACGCCGACCACGCCACCGCCGCCGACGTCGACGAACTCATCCGCGACATCCAAGCCAAAGTCAAAGAGCAGTTCGACGTAGACCTAGAACCCGAAGTCCACCGAGTAGGCGAATTTTTATAAAAAGAAGGCCCCGAAAGGGGCCTTCACCATATTCATTCAGATAACCCAGTCCGGTGTGTCGCGCCCCGAACCCGAGAGGGCCGCGTGCCCGCCCGCATTATATTTGATTGATCGCGAGTTCCGCACGCAAAGAAGGCCACTTAATGTGGCCTTCGTCTTGCGCAGGACTGCCCGAGCAGGCAATCAAATATAATGCGGGCGGGCACGCGGCCCCGTCGGCTTTACGACAGCGCAATACCGCCGAGCCAGCCCCAACGCACGCCAGAGCCAGTGCCATAGAAGCTAATAAACGAATCAAGCGACTTAGACGTAATGGCGCCCTCGTTGCTCATAACGATGCCGCCGCCAACGTAGATACCCACATGACCGTAGATAAGGCCCGGAGCACCCGTGCCGCTGTGCGAGGAATCGGCCACGATCATGCCCACCTGCAGCGCCGAGCGGTCGGAGCTATAGCACCATGCGTTGAACATGTCACACGCGTTGCCGCCAAAATAGCCCACGCCGGCGTTACGGAAGACATTGGTAACCCACGCCGCGCACCAGTTCTGACCCGGCGAAGGCGTGGAGTAGCACGCGTTGACGACGGCCTGCTGTTTGCCCGAGCCGGCATTCTGTTGCGGGGTTCCGGGCGCATACGATCCGCCACCCGAGCTTGAACCACCCGAGTAGGAATTGTTCTTGTTCGCGGCAGCCGCGGCAGCGGCAGCCTTCCTAGCAGCCTCCTCGGCCTGGGCGGCAGCGAGGATCTCGGAATCGCGCTGAGCCATGAGCTCCTTGACGTCGTCGGAAAGACCGTTCAGCACAGTCTGGACTTCTTGCTGCTTGGCCTGCATATCCTGCATCTGAGCAGTCTGCTGGTCCTTGAGCTTCTCTAAGTCGGCCTTCTGCGACTCGAGCTCGGTCTTTTGCGCATCGAGCTCTTCCTGGATAGTCTGAATGTCCTCGATGGCGTCGCGGTCGCTCTTGTTGATCTTCTCAACATAGTGCGCATTGGCGACGAGTTCCTCAAACGAGCCAGAGGCCAGCAGCAGCGACAGAATGTTCGTGCCGCCGGACTTGTAGCTGGCGGCCACGCGATCGGAAAGGTCGTTGCGCTTCTTCTTGAGCTCGGCCTTCTTTTCATCGATCTGGGCCTGCGTGTCGTCAATCTTGCCCTGGACATTCTCGATGTCGTTGAGGGTCTGGGCATTCTTGTTGGCCAGCGCCGCATACTCATTTGCGATGCTGTCGAGCTGGGCCTGAACCTCGTCGAGCTGGGCCTGGGCGGCATTCAGTTTATCGGTGGTTTCTTTGGAAGCCTCCGCCGCATGGGCGCGAGCGGGCAGGCCAAAAAGAACTGCCGCAGAAGCGGCGCCGAACAGGGCCTTGAGGGCAGTGCGGCGCGAGAGCTCCTGGGAAAGGATGGAATCGCTGTTTGGTGACATATGTACTCCGTTACATGCTTATTTATATGTCGCTCAACTCATACATATTAGCGTACATATGGCGCGTCCCAACGATTTCCACGAACGGCAGGAAACTGCAAGGTCAGCGGCTCGTAAGCAAATGCCAAAGATCAGGTTATGCGTACGCAAGCTCTTCTATGAGTACGTTAGCACAATCCTCTGCTTTTCCTACAGCGCACGATTTGGGCGTCCCTGCCTGCGCTATACTCCCCTGAAGAAGTGTTCCTGATTCGATAGGAGACTACATGTCCAAAGCACTCGACCCCAAAGACACCTGTGTCCTCGTTACCGGTGGCGCCGGCTTTATCGGCTCGCACACCGTCGTTCAGCTGCTCGAGGGTGGTTACCAGGTCGTCATCGTCGATGATCTCTCCAACTCCAGCGCCGTCGCCGTCGACCGCGTCAAGACCATCGTGGGCGACGAGGCCGCCAAGAACCTCACCTTCTACGAGGCCAACGTGCTCGACCGCGATGCGATGAACAAGATCTTCGATACCCATCAGATCGACCGCGTCATCCACTTTGCCGGCTTTAAGGCCGTCGGCGAGTCGGTGAGCAAGCCCGTCGAGTACTACCACAACAACATCGAGAACACCCTGGTGCTCATCGACGTCATGCGCAACCATGGCTGCAAGTCCATCATCTTCTCGAGCTCCTCGACCGTCTACGGCGACCCGGACAACCCGCCCGTCACCGAGGAGGATCCTAAGAAGCCCGCGACCAACCCCTATGGTTGGACCAAGTGGATGATCGAGCAGATCCTTATGGACGTCCACACCGCCGACCCCGAGTGGGACGTCGTGCTGCTCCGTTACTTCAACCCCATTGGCGCTCATCCGTCGGGCCTGATCGGCGAGGACCCCAAGGGCATCCCCAACAACCTGGTGCCCTATGTCGCCCAGGTTGCCGTGGGCAAGCTCGAGGCCGTTCAGGTCTTTGGCAACGACTACCCCACCCCCGACGGCACCGGCGTGCGCGACTACATCCACGTGTGCGATCTGGCCTCTGGTCACGTTGCCGCCCTTAATTGGATGAACGGCAAGACCGGCGTCGAGATCTTTAACCTGGGCACCGGCACCGGCACCTCGGTACTCGAGGTCGTCGCCGCCTTCTCCAAGGCTTGTGGCAAGGAGCTGCCCTACGTGATCCGCGAGCGCCGCGCCGGCGACATCGCTGCCAACTGGTGCGATGCCTCCAAGGCCGAGCGCATGATGGGCTGGAAGGCCCAGTACGACATCGCGGACATGTGCCGCGATAGCTGGAACTGGCAGAGCCACAACCCCAACGGCTTCGCCGGCGCCGAGTAGCAAAAACCTACATACCGCTCTTGCCCCGATCTCACGTTGTGAGGTCGGGGCTTTTTCATGGCATGTAACCATTCGCCGAAAATCGACCAACTTTTTTATCTTGCCTGTACATGTTTAAACAACATGTTTTACAATAGGCGTACCGAATCAGAACATCGGAGGCGGACTGCACACCCATCGGCAGGCCGACCCCACAACAAGAAGGTTGGTGAGCGCATTCATGGAGCGTGCAAGCGGCGTCCTCATGCCCGTCTCATCTCTGCCCGGACCATACGGAATCGGCGGCTTTGGCTGGAATGCCTACGACTTCGTCGATTTTCTCGCCTCGTGCAAACAACATTACTGGCAGATTCTGCCCCTTACGACGACCAGCTATGGCGATTCGCCCTATCAGTCGTTCTCGGCCCGCGCAGGCAACCCCAACTTTATCGACTTTGCCGAGCTTATCGAGGCAGGGTATCTGGAGCAGCGCGATATCGATGGCGCGTATCTGGGATCCGACCCCAGCAATGTCGACTACGGTGCTATCTTTGACGGCCGCCGTCAGATTCTCGACCGCGCCGCCGAGCGCTTTGCTGCCGACAAGCCGGCCGATTTCGATGACTTTATCCAGGCCAACGAGGACTGGCTCATCCCCTACTGCGAGTTCATGACCGTCAAAGAGGAGTGCGGACTCAAGGCGTTTTGGGAGTGGCCCGCAGAACTGCGCACCCGCGGCGAAGCATCTGCCAAGGTCTGCGCCGCCCATCCCGCGCGCATGCTCTACCACCAGATGACGCAGTATTTCTTCGACCGCCAATGGAGCCGCCTCAAGGCCTATGCCAACGAGCGCGACATTCTCATCATCGGCGACCTGCCCATCTATGTCTCGCGTGACTCCGTCGAGATGTGGGCGACGCCTGAGCTCTTTAAGATCGACGCCGCCGGCAATCCCGTGAGCGTCGCCGGCACGCCGCCCGACCAGTTCTCGGCCACCGGCCAGTACTGGGGCAACCCCATCTACGACTGGGACGCCATGGAGTCCGACGGCTTCTCCTGGTGGGAGGGCCGCATTCGCGCCGCCCTCGACATGTACGACGTCATCCGCCTGGATCACTTCCGCGGCTTCGAGGCCTATTGGGAGGTGCCGTTCTCCTCGCCCGATTCGTCCTACGGTTCGTGGACGCAGGGTCCCGGCCTCAAGTTCTTCAAGACGCTCGAGGAAAAGCTCGGCACGCTGCCCATCATCGCCGAGGACCTGGGCTTCCTCACCCCCGGCGTCATCGACATGCGCGACAACTCGGGCTTCCCCGGCATGAAGATCCTGCAGTTTGCCTTTGAGGGCACCAACTCGTACTACCTGCCGCATAACTACATCGCCAACACCGTCGCCTATGTGGGCACCCACGACAACGAGACGGCGCGCGGTTGGTTTGAGGGAACGGCCACCCCGCGTCAGCGCGAGCAGGCAGCCCTGTACACCCATCAGCAGGCCGGCGAACCCATGGCAGATGCACTCAATCGCACCATCGCCGCCAGCGTGAGCGACACGTGCATCTACACCATGCAGGACCTGCTCAACTTGGGCAACGAGGCGCGCATCAACACCCCTGCCACGCTGGGCGGCAACTGGACCTGGCGCATGCTCGACGGCGCCATCACCCGCGAGCTCGAGCACAAACTCACCGACTGGACCGAGACCTACTTCCGCATCCCGTCGGAAGCCGAAATCGAGCTTCCTCAATAGGAGCCACCGCGCCCGACCCCTCCCCACCGTGCGGACGCGCTTGCTTTTCCCGCGCGAGGCCACCCCAATCCCCTCGCGCGGGCTTCTTATGAATTGCAGACATGAAACAACCCATCACAGGAGAAAACATGCCCCAAATTAACCTCATGGAACTCGCCGAGCAGTCTTTTGGCACCTCGCTCGAACAGCTCGACGACCATCGCATTTACAAGCTGCTGGTCAAACTCGTGCAGGAGCGCTCCGCCGCCCGCCCGCTCAACAACGGCAAGAAAAAGCTCTATTACATTTCCGCCGAATTTTTGATCGGCAAGCTGCTCATCAACAACATGATCGACCTCGGCATCTACGACGAGGTTAAGGACCAGCTCACCGCCGCAGGCCACGACCTCAACAAGATCGAGGAATTCGAGGTCGAGCCGTCACTCGGCAACGGCGGCCTGGGCCGCTTGGCCGCATGCTTCCTGGATTCCATCGCCACGCTGGGCTTGACCGGCGATGGCGTGGGCCTCAACTATCACTACGGTCTGTTCCGTCAGCGCTTTGTCGACAACCAGCAGAAGGCCGTCCCCGACGAGTGGCTCGGTGAGCAGGACATCCTAGTCGACGATGACCGCTCCTACACCGTCGAGTTCGGCGATTTTGCCGTTACTTCCAAGCTCGTCAACATCGATGTGCCCGGTTACGGCCAGCCCACCAAGAACCGCCTGCGCCTGTTCGACCTGGCGAGCGTCGACGACGGCCTGGTCCCCGGCAGCTCCATCGACTTCGACAAGACCGAGATCGCCAAGAACCTCACCTTGTTCCTCTACCCCGACGATTCCGACGAGCAGGGCCGCCTACTTCGCATCTATCAGGAGTACTTCATGGTGAGCAACGCCGCCCAGCTCCTGATCGACGAGGCCGTCGAGCGCGGCAGCAACCTGCACGATCTGGCCGACTATGCCGTGGTCCAAATTAACGACACGCACCCCACCATGGTCATCCCCGAGCTCATTCGCTTGCTCACCACCGAGCATGGCATCGAGTTTGACGAGGCCGTGACCATCGTACGCTCCATGGTCGCCTACACTAACCACACGATTCTTGCCGAGGCGCTCGAGAAGTGGCCGCTCGCCAGCCTGCAGAAGGTCTCCCCTGCCATCGCCGACATTATCGTCAAGCTCGATGAGATCGCGAAGGCCGAGCACGATGACCCGCGCGTCGCCATCATCGACAAACACGATACCGTCCACATGGCCCACATGGACATCCACTTTGGCTTCTCCATCAACGGCGTAGCCGCCCTCCACACCAAGATCCTGGAGGACACCGAGCTTCATCCGTTCTACGAAATCTATCCCGAGAAGTTCTCCAACAAGACCAACGGCATCACCTTCCGCCGCTGGATCCATGGGGCCAACCCCGCGCTCGCCAGCCTGCTCGACGATGTGATCGGCACCGACTGGCGCAGCACCGGCGATCTGAGCAAACTCGCCAAGTTCGCCGACGACAAGGACGTTCTTGAGCGCCTGGCCGCCACCAAGGTCGAGGCCAAGGCCATCATGCGCCAGTTCATGGCGCTCGAGCAGGGCGTGACCATTCCCTCCAACGCCATCATCGACGTCCAGGTCAAGCGCATCCACGAGTACAAGCGCCAGCAGATGCTCGCGCTCTACATCATCTGGAAGTACCTCGATATCAAGAACGGCAACAGACCTAAGCACCCCGTCACCATCATCTTTGGCGGCAAGGCGGCGCCTGCCTACACTATCGCGCAGGACATCATCCATCTGATCTTGACGCTGTCGCAGTGGATTGCAAACGACCCCGACGTGGCTCCCTACCTGCAGGTTGTCATGATCGAGAACTACAACGTCACCGCCGCCGAGCGCGTGATCCCCGCCGCTGATATCTCCGAGCAGATCAGCCTGGCCTCCAAGGAGGCGAGCGGCACATCCAACATGAAGTTCATGCTCAACGGCGCCCTAACCCTGTGCACGCTCGACGGCGCCAACGTGGAGATTTCCGAGCTCGTGGGCGACGAGAACATCTATACCTTTGGTGCCTCGTCCAAACAGGTCGAGCAGCTCTATGCCGACGGCACCTATGACGCCGGTGTGCTCTACCGCAAGCCCGGTATCAAGCTGCTGGTGGACTTTATCACCAACCCCGCCTTTATGGCGACCGGCAACGCCGAGCGCCTGCAGCGCCTGCACGACGACATTAAGGGCAAGGACTGGTTTATGGCCCTGCTCGACATCGAGGAGTACATCCAGACCAAGGAGCGCGTGCTGGCCGACTATGAGGACCAGGACACCTGGATGCGCAAGACGCTCATCAATATTGCCAACGCCGGCACCTTCTCGTCCGACCGCACCATCTCCCAGTACAACGACGAGATCTGGCACCTGAACTAATTTCGCTTCCCTTACCCATCCTCTTGAGAAACGGAGTCGTGGCAACGCGGCTCCGCTTTTTGTGCCCGCACGCTACCCTGTGACCCGACTCGACCAAACAATCTCGATCTGTAACAGCTACTCGGTAAAAACGGCCCCAGCTGTTACAGATTGAGACATACCGGCCCCTCCCCTTGGGTTTATCTCAATCTGTAACATCTAGCAGCTGAAATTCACCTTTGGTGTTACAGATTTAGATGAAATGGTTAGCTCAGCGGAACCGTCTCGATCTGTAACATCTAACGTCCGAAATCAGCCTCACCCGTTACAGATCGAGACAAACGACCGGTCAGACAGCCCCAACACAAAGAAAGGCTCCCCTCTCGCCCAGTGGACGGGAGGGGAGCCTTATATGTGACCGCGGCAAAAGGATGGCAATACCGCAGTCGCCCAAAGGAAGGGCCTGGATGCACCGGGCCTAGATAAGGTTCTTGCCAGAGACCTTATCGAAGAGGTGGGTCGCGTTCTTCTCGAACTTGAACCAGATGGTGTCGCCAGCCTTGAGCGCGCCCTTGGCCTCGAGGTCGACGACGGGGATAATCAGGACAAACTGGCCGTCGGGAGCGGTCACGTGGACATGCTCGGTCGAGCCCATGAGCTCGGTCACCTCGACGGTACCCTGGAGCGCGCCCTCCTCGCCCTTGTCGGCAAGCAGGATCTGCTCGGGACGCACGCCGGCCGTAATCTCCTTCACGTCGCCGCCGTCCCAGTTGAGGGCAAGCTGAGCGCAAGTCTCGGGGGCGAGCGCCACGTTCATATCCTCGGTCTTGACGGTAAAGCCGTTGCCCGAGCGCACCAGCTGGGCATCGAAGAAGTTCATCTGCGGCACGCCGATGAAGCCGGCGACGAAGATGTTCGCGGGATGGTTGAAGACCTCCTGCGGCGTGGCGATCTGCTGGACAACGCCGTCCTTCATGACCACGATACGGTCACCGAGGGTCATAGCCTCGGTCTGGTCGTGAGTAACATAAATGAACGTGCCCTTGATCTCGTGGCGCAGCTTAATGAGCTCGGCACGCATCTGGTTACGAAGCTTGGCGTCCAGGTTGGACAGCGGCTCGTCCATCAGGAAGACCTTGGGGTCACGCACGATGGCGCGGCCGATAGCGACACGCTGGCGCTGGCCGCCGGAGAGCGCCTTGGGCTTACGGTCGAGGTACTCGGTAATGCCCAGAATCTCGGCAGCAGAGCGAACCTTGCGGTCGATCTCGTCCTTGGGAACCTTCTTGAGCTCGAGCGTAAATGCCATGTTCTCGTACACCGTCATATTGGGGTACAGAGCGTAGCTCTGGAACACCATGGCGATGTCGCGGTCCTTGGGCGCCACGTCGTTGACACGCTTGCCGTCGATGAGCACATCGCCCGAGGTAATGTCCTCCAGGCCGGCGACCATGCGCATCGTCGTGGACTTACCGCAGCCAGAGGGGCCAACGAGGACGACGAACTCCTGGTCGTGAACGGTGAGGTTGAAGTCCTCTACAGCGAGCACACCGTCCTCGGTAACTTTGAGGTTGTGCTTCTTCTCCTCGGTCTTCTTCTTTTTGCCAAAGAAGCCCTTCTTTTTTGACTCGTTGTTGGGATACACCTTCTGAACATGTTTGAGAACGATCTCGGCCATGTCTCTACCTTTCGATATGCGGCGCCGCGCTGAGGGGCGCCGCAGAAACTTGCAAAACAGTTACGGCATCAGCCCTTGACGGCACCTGCCACCACGCCGTCGATGATGTACTTCTGACAGAGGATGTACATGATAACGATGGGGATAACGACCATCATGATGCAGGCCATCATGGGGCCGAGCTCGACGTGGCCGTAGCCGCCGCGGAAGTACTGGATCAAGATAGGAATGGTCTTGTACTTGGTGGAGTCGAGCGTAAGGTAGGGCAGCAGATAGTCGTTCCAGACCCACATGGTCTCGAGGATGCCGACCGAAAGATAGGTGGGCTTCATGATGGGAAGGACGATCTTAAAGAACACCTGGACCGGGTTGCAGCCATCAATCATGGCCGCCTCCTCGATCTCGAGCGGGATGTTCTTTACAAAACCGGCGAACATAAAGACCGCCAGGCCCGCGCCAAAGCCGAGGTAGATAAAGCAGATGTTGAACGGCGTGTTGAAGCCGATGCGGTCCGCCAAATTGGACAGCGTGAACATGAGCATCTGGAACGGCACGACCATCGAGAACACGAACAGGTAATAGAAGAAGTTCGAGATCTTGTTGTTGACACGAACCACGTACCAAGCGCACATGGAGCAGCACACCAAGATCAGCACGACCGACGTGACCGTGATGATGAGCGAGTACATAAATGCCGAGGCAAAGCCCTGCTCGTTAAGGGCGTGCATGTAGTTTGCGAGGCCGTTGAACGTCTCGGGCGTGAGCAGATCGAATGCCGTGGTGGTGCTGATTGCGGTCGCTTTCTTAAAAGAGTTAAGCGCAATCATGAACACGGGGTAGATCCACGCGAGCGACAGAATCGTAAAGAAAATCGAGAGCGCGCGGTTGATAACCTTATCGCGTTTCATTACTGCTGCACCTCCTTGGACCTCGTGGCCTTAAGCTGAATCATGGAGATGGCCACGACCAGGATGCAGAAGATAACCGCCTTGGCCTGACCAATGCCCTGCCATGCGATACCGGCACGCGAATAGAACGTGTTGTAGATGTTCAGGGCGAGCATCTCGGTGGAGTGCGCGGGGGCGCCGCCGGTAAGGGCGAGGTTCTGGTCGAACAGCTTAAAGCCGTTGGTGATGGACAGGAACAGGCAGATGGTGATGGTCGGCATCAGGTTAGGGATCTTAACCTTCCAAAACGTCTGCCATGCCGTAGCGCCGTCGACCTTGGCGGCCTCGATGTAGTCGGACGGAATGGACTGCAGACCAGCGATGTAGATGATCATCATGTAGCCGACCTGCTGCCACAGGGTCAGGATGATAAGGCCCCAGAAGCCAGCAGCAGAGTTAAGAGCGATGAGCTGGGCGCCCACGTTGGAGAGCAGGCAGTTGATCAGAATCTGCCAAATGTAGCCCAGCACGATGCCGCCGATCAGGTTAGGCATAAAGAAGATCGTACGGAAGATGTTGGTGCCTTTGAGCGCCTTGCGGGTGAGCGCCTGCGCAATGGCCAGGGCGATCACGTTGATGAGCACCGTCGACAGGAAGGCAAACGCCACGGTAAAGAAGAACGACGTGGCAAACTGCGGATCGGACAGTGCACGCACGTAGTTCTCGATACCGACAAAGTGCGTATTGTTGATGGTAATAAACTGGCAGAACGAGAGATAGAAGCCCTGGATAAAGGGGATCACGAACCCGATCATAAACGCCAGGCACGTGGGCAGCATAAAGAGCGGCCACCAGCGCTTGAGTGCTTTGCCCATAGAAGGGTCCTTTCAATATGCAGGGGGCGGGCAAACCAACGTCTGCCCGCCCCCTGTCGCTAATCAGATAGCTTGGGCAGCAACTACTTACTCGGAAGCAGCCTTCTCGGTCTTCCAGCCATCGACGAAGGCGTTCTTGACGCCGTCCCACTTGCTGTTGTCGGCAGCATAGGCGATCAGAGCCTGCTTGAGGTTCTTCTTCCACTCCTCAGAGGGGATGTAGACGAAGTCCCAAGCGACGGTCTTCTTGCCGTCCTTGGCCATGGCGACGGCCTGCTGCGAGAAGACGTTGGTGGTTTCCTTGGCGCTCTTGAACGGGGCAGTCAGACCCATCTTGTCAGCGATGATGCTGGTGGCGGTGTCAGAAGTGACGCACCAATACATGAAGTCCTCGGTGGCCTTCTGGGCATCCTCGGAAGCCTGGGAGCTGACGCACCAGTAGTTCTCGCCGCCGGAGCACAGGCCCTGGTTCTCCTCGCCGTCGACACCAATGTAGATGGGCATCATGCCAATCTGATCGTCGGTCATACCGGCCTTGGTGAGGTCAGCGTAGGCCCAGGAGCCGTTCTGATAGAAGACGGCCTTGCCGGTTGCGAACTCGTTGGTGGCGTCGTCGCCGGTCTTGGAGGCAAGCTGCGAAGGATCGCAGGTGGAGTCGGTGATGTACAGGTCGAAAATCTGCTTGAAGTTGTCGAGATACTCGCCCTTGATCTCGTCGTCCTCCTGGTTGTGCTCCTTCTCGAACTCGTAGTAGAGCGGGAGGTTGGCGAGGTGGGTGGTGTAGCGCCAGCTGGAGGAGTCATCCATGCCAGCAGAAGTGAAGGCACCCTCAATGCCAAGCTCGTCCTTGCGGGCCTGGATGTCGTCGGCACAAGCCTTCAGCTTGTCGAAGGAGTTGATGTCCTCGGCCTTGTAGCCAGCCTTCTCGAGCAGCTGCTTGTTGTAGATGATGCCGTAGCTCTCCTGGACCCAGTCGATACCCAGATCCTTGCCATCGGACTGCAGAGCCAGGGAGTCGTCAATGAGCTCACCGCGGAGCTTGGTATCGGACAGGTCGGCGCAGTAATCCTTCCAGTTCTTAAGGCCGGTGGGGCCGTTGACCTGGAACAGGGTCGGAGCGGAGCTCTTGGACATCTCGGACTTGAGCTTCTCCTCGTAGGTGTTGGAGGCAGCGGTCACGATCTTGACCTCGACGCCCTTCTCCTTCTTATAGGCCTTGGCGATCTCCTTCCACTCCTTGTCGACCTCGGGCTTGAATTGGAGGAAGTAGACCTCGGCAGCGTCACCAGAAGCAGAGGAGCCGGAGCCGGCAGAACCACCGCAGCCCACGAGACCCAGACCAAGAACCGCAGCCGCGGAACCAGCAAAGCCCAGGAACTGCCTTCTGCTCATTTCGTTCTTCATTACAATCCACCCTTTCACACCGTGGCGGCACCCTTTGCCGCCGCCTTCGGAGATTGGCTCGGGGACTTTGCCCCTTTTGCTGATTTGTACGATACGCTATTTGGCTAGTTGTTTGAACAAGTATTACTAGAGCGGTAGAAAAACTTCGGTGAACGGTAATTTCAACTTGATACTTGACAAGTTTTGTATAAACAATTATTTGTTATTGAATGCAGAGAAAACGCCCGGTCAAGCCGATGCATCGTCGGTTTGACTGGGCGTTTTCGCTTTGAGGGCATGAGTCTCGTCAGGCTGCGAGCTAGCCGGCTATCGCTTGGAATTGACGCGGTAATGGAAGATCTCGGGGTGTGTGCGAGTGTGCGTCACCTCAAACAAGATGCCATCCGAGGTGTACGACTGACTCTCCATGACGGCAACGCAGTTGTATTTGCCGAGGTCAAGATAGCTGCAGTCTTCATCGTTGGCGAGCTCGACACTCACCGTACGACGGCTCGCCATCACTTTGACACCGCGCTTGTGCTCCAGATAGCCGTAAATAGAATCTGCCGCGATCTCGGGGGTCAGGCCCTTGGCGATCGACGCCAAAAAATAGCCATGGTCCACTTGGCGCGCGTTGCCGTTGAGGCTTCGGACACGCACTACGCGAATAAGCTCCTCGCCCACCCTAAAGCCCAGGCGACGAGAGAGCTGCTCGGTGCAGACCAGATGTTCAAAAGACTTAACGTCCGTCGATGCAACGGCATTGTTGCGCTTTGCAAACTCGCCAAACGACTCAACCTCTTCGAGTGCGCCCAACATGTCGGTTTCGCCCTTAAGCCAAATAACGCGCACGCCCTTGCCGTGTATGGGCTGCACAAACATCCCGTCGGCCAGCATGCTCAAAGCGCGGCGGACGGTATTGCGCGTGCAGCCAAATTCCGCGGTCAGTTCGGCTTCGGTTGGCAGCATCTCCTGAAACGCATAGGTCCCATTAATGATGCGCGAGCGTATTTCTCGGTAGATTCCTTCGTATATCGCTTTTGGCATTGTTTCACCTCTACATTGTTCATTTCCGGCTAGGCACGATAGCATTTCTTAAAGTTGTTTAAACTGAATATCGGTAAAGCGACAGGATTTAACCGTTGACGGTTTCTGTCATGCCCAAATCGGTTTCGCTCAAAACTGCCGGTACGACAATCGTCCGGTCCTCTACAATGAATCCATTGTTTAAACGTTTCCCCACGCGCAACGCGCCTCGATACTCGGAAGGCAGAACATGCTGCAAAAAATCCAACGCTTTGGCGGGGCAATGTTCGCGCCCGCCATGCTGTTTTCTATATCAGGCCTCATGGTCGGCGTCTCCGCTCTCGCAACGACTGCGGACATCGTCGGCGATCTCGCCGTATACGGAACCCCTTGGTACGCTTTTTGGACCATCATCCAACGCGGCTCGTGGACGGTCTTTAAACGCCTCCCGCTCCTTTTTGCCGTAGCGCTGCCCATCGGCCTTGCCCAAAAACAACCGGCTCGTTGCTGCCTCGAGGCTCTCGTCGTCTATTTTGCCTATTGCTTCTTTTTGAGCGAAATCATTAAGCTGAGCGGAGACAATCTTGGACTTAAGTACCCGTCGTCTTTGACCTCCGCTAGCGGCATCACCATCATCGACGGCATCAAGACGCTCGACACCGGCATTATCGGCCCGCTGGCGGTGTCGGCAACCGTCGTCGCCATCCATGACCGCTTCTACGATGCCAAGGTTCCCGATTGGCTCGGTACCTTCTCGGGCTCCTCGCTGGTCTACCTCATCAGCTTTTTTGCCGTGTTCGCCCTTGCCGCCATCTCGGCCGCCATCGTGCCCTTCGTATACGCTGTGACCGAAACGCTGCGCCATGCACTTACGAGCGTCGGCCCCTTTGGCGTGGGCATCTTTGTGCTTTTGGAGCGAGCGCTCGAGCCCATGGGGCTGCACCACCTGCTTTACATGCCGATCTACTACGACAACCTGGTCATTAACGACGGCATCTACGCCACGTGGAGCAGCTTGCTCCCCATCCTCTCCCATAGCACGCGCCCCCTTAATGAACTTGCGCCGTGGGCCGGTTTTACCGCCACCGGCTGGGTCAAGCTCTTTGGCCTTCCCGCCATCGCAGCCGCGTTCTACTCCACCGCAAAACCAGAGCGCCGCGCCGGCCTCAGGGTCATCCTTGTTCCCGCCATCATCGCCTCGGTGGTTTGCGGCGTTACCGAGCCACTCGAGTTTCTCTTTATGTTCACCCACCCCGGGCTCTTTTTTCTCTACGCCGTCTTATCGTCTTGCCTTGCCACAACCATGAATCTCTTTGGCATCGTCGGCATCTTCTCGGGCGGCCTCATGGAGATGGCAGCCTTCAACTTTATTCCGCTCATGCGCACGCATGCCGGTGCCTATCTTTTGGCACTCGGTATCGGCTTTGCCTTTAGCCTCATCTTTTTTGTGAGTTTTCGAGCACTCATCTTGATCTATGACCTTAAGACACCGGGCCGCGAGGATCATGTCGCCAATCGCGCGGCAATCGATCATTTAACGGGAAGCGGCTTTGCCAAAGAGCAATCTCCCAATGACGAGGTCAATAGTCGATCCGATCAAGATCACGTCCTCGCTGAGCGGGCAATTCAGCTTTTAGGTGGCGTTGGCAATATTGTGGGCGCAACCAACTGCGCCACGCGCCTGCGCGTCGAGGTCGCAGACCCTTCCATCGTTGCAGATAACGCGGCGTTTGTCGCGGCGGGCGCCAAGGGTCTCATCATTACGGGCAAGACCGCCCAGGTGATCATCGGCATCTCCGTTCCCCGCGTTAAAGAGCATTTTGACCAGATCATGGGCCTCGAGCCGGGATTTGTGCCCACCGCCTCGGCCTCCCCTGTCGCCAGCCCAACCCACAAGCACGGCGATATCTGCTTCTTCGACATTGACGGCACGCTCGCCTGGCAAGACCCTCGAGTGGCACAAGAGCTTCCCGAGAGCGAGCGAGACCTGTCCCCCTATCCCAACGAGGCGGTCTCGCAGGCCGTCCGCGATTTCGTTGCAAATGGCAACATGGCCTTTATCTGCACAGGGCGCACCCTCAGCTGCATCCACCCCAAACTTCTTGAGCTGCCCTGGGCCGGCATCGTCTGCCTCGCGGGTGGCTATGTCGAACTTGAGGGACACGTGATTCGCGATTTAGCGATGACGCCCGGCATGCTGCAGCGCCTTGCCCCCTATCTTGAGCAGTCGGGCGAGGTCATCCGCTTTGAGGGCCTCAACGGCGTCGTGCGCATGAGTGCCGATGCCCCTGATGCCCCCGGATACGCGCGCACCCTGGGCGACGCAGTCACGCAGCTGCAACATTACAGCGCCTACAAGATCTTGATGTCTACATCGCTCGCCAACCACATCGCTCAAGATAAGGCACTTGAGCCGCTGCTGTGCTTTAACGAGCTCGAACTCGAGGTAACCGAAATCTCGCCCCGCGAATGCACGAAGCGCGGGGGCATCCAGTCTGTACTCGACGCCCTCGATCCCCACCACGGAACCGTATACGGCATTGGCGACGCCAGCAATGACATCTCGCTGATGAACGCCGTCGATGTCGGTATCGCCATGGGCAACGCACCAGACTATCTCAAGGATAAGGCCGATTACGTGACCGACACCGTCGATCACGACGGTGTCGTTGCGGCGCTCGAGCATTTTAGGCTGATTTAGGCACACTCCATCAAACGCACGCCCGTTGTCCTAAATCGCCAAAACTGCCGCGCCAAACGCCCTGATGTGGCAATATGTTGTCTGCATATTGCATCAATGCAACCTCAGAAAGAATGCGAGAACCCGTGTCCAGTCCGTTTACCAGCTTTTTAGCCCAACACTTTGACCGGATTAACGACTATCTGGCCACGTTCTTTGACGGACAGGCGACCTCTGCCGATATCGAGCGCTACCTGTACGCGCCGCTCTCGGCTTTTACGGCCAACGCCGGCAAGCGCCACCGCCCGCTTATCTGCATGCTCGCCGCAACCGCAGTGGGCGGCAGCTTTGAGAGCGCCCGCAGCGCCGCGGCAGCTATCGAGCATTTCCAGTCGGGCGCGCTGATCCACGACGACATCGCCGACAACGGACAGCTTCGTCGAGGCAAGCCCTGTATGCACCTTACCGAGGGCACGGGCCTTGCCATCAATTGTGGCGACCTGGCGCTCACCATGGTCACCAAGACGGTTCTCGACGACCCTACGCTGGAGTCCGACGTGAAGCTGCGCGTGCTCCACGAGCTTACCGAGATGATCGTCCGCACCATTGAGGGTCAAGCACTCGACCTGGGTTGGGTCCGTGACGGGCGCTTTGATATCTCGGTTGATGACTACCTGGACATGGCGACGCACAAGACCGCGTTTTACAGCGGAGCCACGCCGCTTGCCGCCGGAGCCATTATCGGCGGCGGCAGCGATGAGCAAATCGAAGCGCTGCGCGCCTTTGGCCTACACACAGGCCTTGCCTTTCAGATTCAGGACGACCTGCTCAACCTTGTCGGCACTAAGGAAGCCGCCAACAAGGACTTCCGCACCGACATCACCGAGGGCAAGCGCACGCTTGTCGCCGTACACGCCCTCTCTGATAAGCGCCACCACGACGAGGTCGAGGCGATTCTTTCCTCGGGCACCGATGATCCCGCGCAGCTCGCACGCGCCGTGGAGATCTTCCAGGAGACCGGCTCTATCGATTACGCCCACACTTACGCGCTCGACCTGACCGCTAAGGCCAAAGCGGCCATCGAGAACGTTGAGCTTGATCCGCACGCACGCGAGCTGTTCCTCTCCATGGCAGATTTCTTTGTGGAGCGCCTTAACTAACGGGTGTTATAAAACCTGTCAGCAGCGTATTTAGGCACAACTTGCTACACTGTTGAGTGCATGTTTATGCATCCCTTTGCGTTGTCTATCCGACAGACGCTCAAATAGTACGAATGGTACGCCGAAAGGGGTTCGTTCATGGAACCTATTACAACGGGCATGCAAGGAGCAGCCGTCGAGGACGTGCAGTCTCGTCTCCTGCAGCTCGGCTACACGATTGATGCCGCCGAAGTCACCGACAAGTACTTTGGAGCCACCACTGAGCAGGCCGTCAGCACCTTCAGGCTCGACAGCGGCCTTGCTGCCGGTCATGCCGTCGATATCCCCTGTTGGAGCGCCCTTGTAGACGCTTCGTATAAGCTGGGCGACCGCACCCTCTATCTGCGCATGCCCAATTTCCATGGCGCCGATGTGCAGGCCCTGCAGCGCGCTCTCAACGTTTTGGGCTTTGCCTGTGGCGAAGACGACGGCTACTTTGGTCCGCATACCGAGGCCGCCCTGCAGCAGTTCCAGGAAAATGTCGGCCTGTTTGCCGACGGCATGGCCTTCCAGGACACCTACGCCTACATCAACCGCCTGCACCATGTGTGGGAGGGCAAGCCCTCGGTCACCGAAGCCGAGTCCCGCATCGGTTTTGCTCGCGCCGCCAACGTGCTCGAGCGCTTCCAGATTGCCGTTATCGGCGAGGACCCCATCGCGCGCAGTGTTGCGTCGCGCATGTGGAATATCGCCACGGCAACGACCGACAACAGCCGCATGATGCTCTGCGACTCCGAGGTCCCAACCGACGTTGACCTGGTGCTCGAAATCGCAAGCGACGAGCTGCCCGCCGACGCCGCACCGCGCGCCACGATTGCCCTCGCCGAGTGCCACAACCTGGCCCAGCGCATCCGCACTGCCAATGTCGCCGCGCAGCAGAAGCCGGCTCGCATTCGCATTGAGCTCACGGGCATGACGCGCTACAACGGCACTTTCACGGCCAGCGACGCGCAGACACTCGCCGTACGCCTGCTCGATGGTGTTTGCGATGCCCTCGCAGATTAGGTAAACTAGACGAGTTGCTTTTGGCAACACCCATACTGGGACGTAGTTCAACGGTAGAACTCCGGTTTTTGGTGCCGGCTGTTGGGGGTTCGAATCCCTCCGTCCCAGCCAAGGTAACTGAGCGCCCTGAGCCCATATCGGCCCAGGGCGCTTTCTTGTGGGCAAGCGGAGGGATTCGAACCCGCAAGGGTGCGGAGCTGAGGAAACGCGAAGCGTTTTCCAGCGCAGCACGCAAGGAGCGAAGCGACGCAGCGGGGCGCGGCCGCCGACCAGGCGGACGCGGAATCCCTCCGTCCCATACCAGCAACGGGCTCCCCACATCTCGACTTACCAGCCAAACCGGCACTTAGGGACGTTCCTAAAGCGCC
>USPH01000003.1 GCA_900556515.1 uncultured Collinsella sp. | reverse complement strand
TAGCTTCGTCGGCAGCGTCAGATGTGTATAAGAGACAGGGGTCGGCATGGAGGCTACTGCCTGTGCGCCTCTTCCCAACTGCGGTCGCCGGCCTTCTCGACAACGCAGCGCCCGGTGACGGGCTCGGGCTTGGAGAGGTTGCGCGGCACATAGCCCTCGATGAACTTGTCGCGGCCGAAGCTCTCGGGAATCGCGACGGGATACTCGCCGGTGAAGCACGCGGTGCAGTAGCCCGCGTCGGGCACGCACTCGAGCAAAGCGTCGACCGACAGGAACGCCAGCGTGTCCGCGCCGATGAACTCGCACACCTCGTCCACGGACTTCGTAGCCGAGATGAGCTGGCTCTGCTCGCCCGTATCCACGCCGTAGAAGCACGGCCAGATATCCTCGGGGCAGTTGATGCGAATGTGGATCTCCTTGGCACCCGCCTGGCGCAGCATGCGCACCAGCTGCACCATGGTGGTGCCGCGCACGATGGAGTCGTCGATGACGACCAGGCGCTTGCCCTCGATGTTGTCACGCAGCGGGTTGAGCTTCATACGCACGCCCATGGCACGCAGCTCCTGCGTAGGCTCGATAAACGTACGGCCCACATAGCGGTTCTTGATGAGGCCCTCGCCAAAGGGAATGCCACTCTCGTGCGAATAGCCCTCCGCGGGCGGCAGGCCGGAGTCGGGCACGCCGATGACCAGGTCGGCCTCGACGGGCTCCTCATGTGCCAGCTGACGACCCATGTCATAACGGCAGGCGTAGACGCTCTTGCCGTTCATGATGGAATCGGGGCGAGCAAAGTAGACCTGCTCAAAAATGCAGTTAGCAGGCTCTTCGGCGGCAGGCACGCCCTGCTCGGACACAAGGCCCTCGGCGCTGATGCGCAAAATCTCACCGGGACGGACGTCGCGGACGTACTCGGCGCCCACGATATCGAGCGCGCAGGTCTCGGAGGCAACGACCCAGCCGCCGGCGCGCGTGACATGGGTGGTGGCGTCGACCGTCGCGGCGCCGTCCTGCGACGGCAGCTGCGAAACGGATGCGGCATCGGCCTGGTCCAGGCCCTCATCCACCAGCTTGCCCAGCACGAGCGGGCGAATGCCGTGCGGATCGCGGAATGCGTAGAGCGCCTGCTCGTTGATGAGCGTCATGGCGTAGCCGCCGCGCACGAGCTCCATGGTCTTGCGAATGCCCTCGCGCAGATGGCCAGTACGCTGAGTAAAGTAGCCGATGAGTTTGGTCGCGACCTCGGAATCCGAGTTGGAGAGGAACGGTACGCCCAGCTCGATCAGCTGGCGACGCAGCTCGTCGGTGTTGACGAGGGTGCCGTTGTGCGCGAGCGCGATAATGACGCTATTGATGGTAGAGAGGTGCGGCTGAGAGGCTTCCCAGCTCTTGGCGCCGGCGGTGCCGTAGCGCACATGACCCACGGCCAGCTGACCGGAGAGCGTCGACAAGTCGGCATTGGAGAACACGCGGTCGAGCAGGCCCAGATCCTTGCGGACCATAACCGTACCGCCGTCACCAACGGCGATTCCCGCCGATTCTTGGCCGCGATGCTGCAGTGCACGCAGGCCAAAGTACGTCAGTCGAGCCACGTCGCGATCGGGCGCCCAGACACCAAAAACGCCGCATTCCTCATGCAGCTGGTCAGAGTCCGGATCATACGTCGACATGGCGTTCACCTGTCCCGCGGCACGCTCGGCCGCGCGGATGGTTTCTTGAGACATGGCATCCCCTCAGAGCCTCGTATTTTGGCGTTACCCGCCTTATTATACGCACGGCGCGACGCGCTCCCCCGCGCATGAGCAGCGCTTTTTAAAAGCCCACCGAGCTTATTATCCGTTTTGCGACCAAACATTTTATTGGGTAGTCCACTCTCAGGGGCAACGGCCTCGAAGACTTCCCGTGCGCCGTGTCTCGCCCGCGCTAGGGGCTACATTGTTGCAATTGGGACGTTCGTCCTGTCTTTTAGCTGGTCGTCGGCGTATCCTTGTAGGCTACTACAAGACGAGAAAGGTAGCGTATGGATCGAAATCAACTCGACCCCAGTGTCCCCAGCACCACGGAGGCCAAGAAGATCCCCCTTATCATCAAGGTCTACGCAGTCCTGTGCACCCTATCTGGCGTGGGCACGCTCCCGTCAGTCGCCGTCTTTATGTGGCAGGTCATCACCGCACTCATTAACGGCAACGTCGCCGCTAAGCTCGGTGATAACACCCTAGTCGCGGTTGGCCTTATCGTCGCCGGCATTATGCTCTCGGCGGCAAGCGCGATCATCTTGATCGTCTTTGGCCTGGACCTCATCAAGGACCAGCGGCGCAATGCCGCCCGCCTGTCTTACGTCCTCATCGCATTTACCGTCGTGGAGCTTTTAGTTGACGTGATGCTCCAGGGCATCGGACCCTTCCTGCTGCGCCCCGCCGTCCAGCTTGTCATCCTCATTGCGCTGTCGGCCACCGTCGACCCCACGCTACGCCAGGAGCGCGAACTGCAGCGCCGTCTGCAAGAGATGCTCGACCGCGATGCCGCCGCCGAGGGGATGCTCGGCCGCGACGAAACCGGCGAGGGCTACATCAAGCTCAACTACTTCAACCTGTTCTGGGTATTCTTCGTCTGCAGCGTGTTAGGTCTCATTCTCGAGGAAGTCTGGCAGATGGTCGTCGTCGATCCCGGCGTCTATCAGGACCGTGCCGGTATGCTATTTGGCCCCTTTAGCCCCATCTACGGATTTGGCGCGGTGCTCATGACCATGGCGCTCAACCGCTTCTATAAAAAGAATCCTCTGATCATTTTCCTGGTAAGTGCCCTGATCGGCGGCGCTTTCGAGGTGTTTGTAGGCTGGTTTATGCAGACCTCATTTGGCGTGGTGTCGTGGAGCTATTCACACATTAGGCTATTCGGCATGCCCGATCCCATCGCGGTATTGACCGGGGGACGCACATGCACGCCGTTTGCCTGCATGTGGGGCCTGGGTGGCCTCATCTGGATCAAGGTCTTGCTGCCGCGCCTGCTTAAGCTCATCAATATGATTCCATGGAAACGCCGCTACTCTGCTACCGTCATCCTGACCGCCGTCATGTTGATCGACGGCGTCATGACGTTGCAATCGCTCGACTATTGGTATCAGCGCGTCAACGGAACCGTTCGAAATATTCCCGTCGCACAGTTCTATGACAAGCATTTCGATAACGAATATATGGAGAACCGTTTTCAGAGTATGACCATGAGCCCCAAGGACGCCACACGCGTGTAGCAAACGCCAGAGCAAAATAGCTCCAACACATCAAAGCCCGCTGGCAGATCTACATGAACTGCCGGCGGGCTTTCGCTATAGACAGACTCGGATTGCCGACGAGGCCTTACGCCTCGCGCTCGACCTCGCTCACGCACTCGTTCTTGATGGTGCCGACGAGCGACTGCAGCGCATCGACCACATGCGGGCGAATGTCTCCGCCAATGAGCACGAGCATGATGTCGTCGCCCACGGTAAGCTCGCCGCTCGCCAGCCACACGCGCACATAGCCGATACCCGGCATCGTGCGCGTCGCCTCGATAGCGGCCTGCACCTTTTCGGCATCGAAGCCAAACACCATGCCGCCCACCTTGTGGCCTGGCGCCACGCCATCGGTCTCGACTCCGCGCACTTCGGCCTTGGGCGTCGCGCGCACCACGCCGTTGTGTGTCAGGTACATCCCACAATCAGCCGCCGAAACATCGGCCTTGGCTTCGCGCAGCCAAGCATCAACCGAAGGCATCGATTTGCCGTTCTCAAGCATCATTTCTCCTTTCACCGTCATTGAGTAGCCCATAATCTATTCCTCGACCGGCGTGAGCACCATGACGGCACGTGTGTTGCTCAGCGATAACGAACGACAGGTCACAAGCGTTACGACCTTGGTTGCCGAAGCGGCACGATCGATGGCATCGCTCGCCACGGCAGAGGCACCGTCGAGCATCTCGGACAGATAGTTCTTGAGCCCGTCATCGCCCTCAAAATTGGGCGTGCGCGCCTTGGCATACGTGTCCTCGACAACTTTGGTCGCCAGTGGTCGCAGCTTATACGTAGCATCCCGTGTGATGTAATACACAAACTCGATGCTATCAAACGTCGCCTGATCAGTGGTGTCCGAAATCACGTTGAACATCGACCCATCGTTCATATGGTGTCCGTAGATCGTGGTTTGCTGATCAACCATTCCCGGCGCGGTGTCATCACTATCCAAGAAAATGGCACCGGACGCGTTAGCCGTACCGTCAAACAGCGTGTTGAGGTATTTGGAGTTGTTGTTGGTCTGCACCACGGGATAGCTGATGTTGGTTCCCGGCGCGTAAATCCAACCCACAATCTCGGGGTTCGTCTGAGCAAGTGCATCAAAATCGATAATCGGCACGCCGCTGGCGTCCTTATCGCTTACATATTGCTTCTCGATTTTCTGATACGACTCGCTCGCCTGCTTGTAGCCAATCTGTGCATTGATAAAGATGGCGGCGGCGGCAACGATTAGGCCGATGCCAATAATGATGAGCAAGATGGGGATAACGGAGCGGCGCTTTTTGCGCGGCGGCTCGGTATAGCTCGACGGAGCAGCGCCCGACTGTTTCGTAGAACGCGATTCTTTCTTGGCCGTATCATACGACGAAGGGCGATATGCAGCCGGCGTATCCCGGCGATGATGGGACATCGGCGTTACGGGACGCGGCGCGCGCGGCTGCTGAGGAGAGGATGTCCGACCCTGCTGTGCCGCACGGGCAGCACCCGGCTTCGACGGATCGGGAATCTGAGAAGCCTTGAATCGTTTTCCCTGATAGTCGGACATGGCTCTCCTTATACTGCGGTGAAACGGCGGAACGCCTAGGCGTCGGCCATCTCCTGCTTCATCTTCTCGATAACCTTGCGGTACTCGGGGTCGCATGCGCCCAAGATCTGCGTGGCATAGATGGCGGCGTTCTTGGCGCCGTTGATGGCAACGCAGGCCACGGGTACGCCCGAAGGCATCTGCACCATCGACAGCAGCGAATCCATACCGCCCAGGTCACTCGTCTTCATAGGCACACCGATAACCGGTAGCGGCGTAAAGGCAGCCACGACACCACCCAAGTGAGCGGCCTTGCCGGCGGCGGCAATGATCACCTTAATGCCACGGTCGGCAGCAGTCGAAGCCCACTCGTGGACCTTCGCCGGCGTGCGGTGTGCGCTCGCAATGACAAGCTCATAGGGCACACCGAGCGCCTCGAGCTCGGCGGTGCAGCCTTCCATAACGCCCAGATCGGACTTGGAGCCCATGATGATCCCGACAACCGGCTTTTGATCTGCCATAAACAAAGACCTCCTGTTGAGAGCGGTGACGCGGCGGATCCGCGACCCTTAACTACTGAGAGTAGTATAGCTGCTCCCGTCCCTGCGGTCTTTGTGGCGCTTCGCGGGCGGGCCAGGCTTTATCTTCACTCCGGTTGCTTCGCAAAGTCGTTCAGATAAAGCCTGGCCCGCCCGCGAAGCGCCCTGCGACCTACCGGGAATTGCCATGACGTACGTTGGCTGAAATATTAACGTGGGCTCTGTCGTTCATTCGAACGACAGAGCCCACATTCATTTTCTATTCAGCCCTAGTCATCGCGCAAAGCCCCTTCGGCAGCACACGGTGCAACCGAGTCACCGCAGGCCGGGGCGGGAGGCGGACCTTTCTCTCGGAAAACTTCGCGAAGCCCAGTTTCCGAGAAAAAGTGTCCGGCTGCCGCCCCGGCCGGCCAGGTCAACTACACCGTGTACTGCGGCAGGTCCTGCAGGGCGATGACGTCCATGCCCATGTCGTTGGCACTGCCGTGACCCTGCTGGTCCTCGCGCACCGCCTCGATGGCGCTCACGTACGTGTTGGCGGCAGACATCGCGGTCACGCAGGTCACGCCGCGACGCACGGCCTCGGTACGTAGCAGGTAGCCATCGCCACGCGAGCCCGGACCGTACGGCGTATTGATGATCACCGCAATCTTGCCATCGGCGATGAGGTCGCCGATGTTGGGACGCTCGCCGTCGTGCGGGCCGCTAATCTTCTCCACGACCTCGCACGTCACGTTGCCGCCGCGCAGCACGCGTGCCGTACCCTCGGTAGAGCAGATGTCAAAGCCCAGATAGCGCAGGATACGGGCGACCGAAAGGATATGGCGCTTGTCGCGGTCGCACACGCTAATGAACACCTTGCCGGCGCTCGGGTCGGGCAGCTTGTAGTCGATCGCCAGCTGCGTCTTGGCGTATGCCTCGGGATAGCTCTTGGCGATACCCATGACCTCGCCCGTCGACTTCATCTCAGGCCCCAGGATAACGTCGGCTCCCGGGAAACGACCCCAGGGCATAACGGCTTCCTTCATGCAGAACCAGTCCAGCTGACGCTCGTCGCTCGGCAGGCCCAAGCTCGCGATGGAATCGCCCGCCATGATGCGCGCCGCGCACTTGGCCAGCGGCACACCGGTGGCCTTGGAGATAAACGGGACGGTACGGCTTGCGCGCGGGTTGGCCTCGATCACGTAAACGGTCTCGCCCTTGATGGCGTACTGCACGTTAACCAGGCCGCGGACTCCCAGCGCCATCGCGATGCGGCGCGTGGTCTCGCGGAGCTTCGCCTGCAGGCTCTCGCTAAAGCTGAACGGCGGAATGCAGGTCGCAGAGTCGCCGGAGTGAATACCGGCCTCCTCGATATGCTCCAGAATGCCGCCGATGTAGACCTCTTCGCCATCGCACAGGGCGTCGACATCGGACTCGATCGCACCCTCCAGGAAGCGATCGAGGTACACCGGGTAGTCGGGGCTAATGCGCGCGGCCTCGGCCATGTAATCGCGCAGATGCTCGGCATCGTAGGCGATCATCATGCCGCGGCCGCCCAGCACGTAGCTCGGACGCACCAGCAGTGGGTAGCCGATGTGCGCGGCCACGGCCTCGGCCTCCTCAAACGAGGTGGCCTGGCCCGCCGGCGGGTACATGATACCCAGCTTGTCGAGCAGAGCGGCGAAGCGCTCGCGGTCCTCGGCAAAGTCGATGGCATCGGGCTTGGTGCCCATGATGTTCACGCCGCTCTCCTCGAGCATGCGCGCCAGCTTAAGCGGGGTCTGGCCGCCGAGCGTCACCACGACGCCATCGGGGCGCTCAACGTCGATAACGTCCATGACGTCCTCGTAGGTGAGCGGCTCAAAGTACAGACGGTCGGACGTGTCATAGTCGGTCGAGACGGTCTCGGGATTGCAGTTGACCATGATGGTCTCAAAGCCGCGGGCCGCCAGCGCGTAGCTCGCGTGCACACAGCAGTAATCGAACTCGATACCCTGGCCAATGCGGTTGGGGCCGGCGCCCAGGATCATCGCCTTGGGCTTGTCCGCCGGCGTGGTCTCGTCGGGAGCCACGCACTTCTTGGCATCCGGGCTCGTGCGGTAGATGTTCTCGTACGTCTTGTAGTGGTACTCCGTGGCGCTCGAGAACTCCGCAGCGCAGGTATCAACCGTCTTCATGCTGGGAACCACGCCCAGGCCCTTGCGATAGGCGCGCACAAAGCGCTCGTCCGAGCCGGTCAGCGCGGCAATCTCGGCGTCGCTCGTGCCGTACTGCTTGAGCAGGCGCATCGCGTCGGCGTCGATATCCTCCACACGCAGGCCGCGGATGCTCTCCTGAACCTGCACCATGTCGTTGATGCGGTTGAGGTACCACGGGTCGATGCCGCAGGTGGCATGGATGCGAGCGATGTCCCAGCCACGGCGCAGGGCCTCGACCACAAAGAAGATGCGGTGCTCGGTCGGGGTTGCCACAGCCTGAGCAAGCTCATCGTCGCTCAGCTTATCGGCACCCTCTTTGCCACCGGCGCAAATGCCCTGGTGGCCATCCTCCAGCGAGCGCATAGCCTTGCCAAAGGCCTCCTCAAAGGTGCGGCCGATCGCCATAATCTCGCCCACGGCCTTCATGCGCGTGGTGAGCGTGGGGTCGGTACCCTTGAACTTCTCGAAGGCAAAGCGCGGCACCTTGACCACACAGTAGTCGATCGTGGGCTCAAAGCAGGCGGGCGTAGCCTTGGTGATGTCGTTGACGATCTCGTCGAGCGTGTAGCCCACGGCAAGGCGCGCGGCGGCCTTGGCGATGGGGAAACCCGTGGCCTTGGAGGCCAGCGCGGACGAACGGCTCACGCGCGGGTTCATCTCGATGACGATCAGGCGGCCGGTGTTGGAGTTCACGGCAAACTGCACGTTGGAGCCGCCGGTCTCGACGCCGATCTTCTCCAGAATGGCGAGCGAGGCCACGCGCATGCGCTGATACTCAAGGTCGGAGAGGGTCTGCGCCGGCGCCACGGTGATGGAGTCGCCGGTATGCACGCCCATGGGGTCGAGGTTCTCGATAGAGCACACGATGATGCCGTTGCCGGCGTGGTCACGCATGACCTCCATCTCGTACTCTTTCCAACCCTCGATGGACTCCTCGACCAGTACCTCATGGGCAGGCGAGAGCTCAAGGCCCTGGCTCACGATGGAGACGAGCTCCTCGTGGGTATGAGCGATGCCGCCACCGGCGCCGCCGAGGGTAAAGCTCGGGCGCAGTACGCAGGGATAGCCCACGCGCTCGGCGATGGCCTCGGCGTCGGCCACGCTGTAGGCATAGCCCGAGCGCGCGACCTCCAGGCCAATCTCGGCCATGGCCTCGTTAAAGAGCTTGCGGTCCTCGCCGCGCTCGATAGCGGCCAGGTCGCAGCCGATCATCTCGACGCCGTATTTGTCGAGCGTACCGTCTTTCGCCAGCTCGACAGCGGCGTTCAGACCGGTCTGGCCGCCCAGCGTGGGCAACAGCGCGTCCGGGCGCTCTTTCTTGATTACGCGCTCGATAAATTCGGCGGTGATGGGCTCGACATAGGTGCGGTCGGCAAGACCTGGGTCGGTCATGATGGTCGCCGGGTTGGAGTTAACCAGGATGACCTCAAAGCCATCCTCCTTGAGCACCTTGCAGGCCTGGGCACCGGAGTAGTCGAACTCACAGGCCTGGCCAATGACAATGGGGCCCGAGCCAATGACGAGGATACGCTTGATGTCAGTACGTTTAGGCATATTAGTTCTCCTCGGTCTCAGCGGTCTCGGACTCAGCAAAGTTCCAGCCGGCAAGGCGGTCCTTCGCGGTGTCGATGTCCAGGTAGTTCTCCTCGCCGTCCATGAGTCGCGTAAAGGCGGTAAAGAGATAGTGGGCATCGGTGGGGCCAGGCGAGGCCTCGGGGTGGTACTGG
This sequence comes from uncultured Collinsella sp., assembly GCA_900556515.1. Classification (GTDB taxonomy): domain Bacteria; phylum Actinomycetota; class Coriobacteriia; order Coriobacteriales; family Coriobacteriaceae; genus Collinsella. Next base: position 11,561 of record USPH01000003.1, on the reverse strand, counting down.
ACCGAGAAGCACGGTGCGTCGAGCAGCTGGATGCCCTCGGCGGTGCCGTCGTTGAGGTTCACATGTGTCAGGCGAATGCGACCAAAGCGCTCGTTCATCACGACCGGCGCGATTCCGCGGCGCACCCAGACGCGCAGATCTCCATCGGCCGCATGCTCGGTCTCGCCGCCGGAAAGCTCGGGGACAAGCTTGCCCAAGCTGGGGAACAGCAGGCCAAAGCCATGGTTTTGCGCGGTGATCTCCACACGGCGGCTTACCAGGTTCATAACCGGCTGGTTGCCACCGCGGTGACCGAACTTAAGCTTTTCCATCTGGGCGCCGCAGGCCAGGCTGATCATCTGGTGACCAAGACAAATACCAAAGACCGGCACCTTGCCGATCAGCTGCTGCACCTGCTCGTAGGTCTCCACCACGGCGTCGGGGTCGCCGGGGCCATTGGACAAAAAGACGCCGTCGGGATTCATGTCGAGCACCTCACTCGCGGGCGTATCCCACGGCACGACAGTAAGGTCGCAGCCGGCGCGGACGAGGCCCTCCAGAATGCCGCGCTTGACGCCGCAGTCGTAGGCGACCACTTTGTGACGGGCAGGAGCGGCAACCGCAAGTGCAAAGTCATGCGTGGCAGGCAGGTCGGCGGCCACAAACTCGTGAGGCGCGGGGCAACTTACGGTCTTCACCAGGTTCTCGCCTACCAGCGTGGGCGCTGCGGCCAGACGCTCGGCAAGCTCGTCGACGTCGAAGATCTCGGTCGAGATAATGCCCATCTTGGAACCATTGTCGCGCAGATGGCGCACCAGAGCGCGGGTGTCGACACCCTCGATAGCGACGATGCCGTGGGCGCGCAGGTACTCCGGTACGCTGACGGCCGAGCGCCAGTTAGAAGGCGTGGCGCACATATCGCGAACGATCATGCCGCGCATAGCCGGAGCGCTCGCGGGGCGCACGTCGTCGCCGGGGAAGGCCGACTGGACGTCGGTCTCGTCGATACCGTAGTTGCCGATCTGCGGATAGGTCATGGTTACGATTTGGCCGGCATAACTCGGGTCGGTCATGACCTCAAAGTAGCCCTCGAGCGAGGTGTTGAAGCAGACTTCGCCGGTCGCGGTGCCCTCGGCGCCGCATGCACGTCCATAAAAAATGGTCCCATCCTCAAGATACAGGATGCAGGGACCGCAGGTGCCCTTGCTGGTTTTGGCCAGCATACGCTGGCAAAGCTCGCTGGGCGCGAAGGTGCGGGCGACAGCGCCCGCGGTATGGTTGTTCGCCATAATTCTCCTTCCCGGTCTCACAGGACCGGCTTAAAGGTGTGTAGTTAGGCCTCGCGGTATTGTAACCGCAAGCATGCCTCATGGCGTTAATTTCATCGAAATGTTTACGAAATGATAATTATGACTTTCTATGCATAATGATTTTTTAATCCCCGTCCCAGAAAAATCATCCCGCGGGGCTTGTGGCTCACGCGGGATGATGGCCTCTTACTTTTTCTTGTCCTGTTCCAGCAGTTCGGACGGCGTTCGGTCGGGCTTGCCGCCGCGGAAAATCTCGCGGCCATGCAGACGATGCTCCAGGTCACGTTCGGCCTTTTCCTCGTCAATCTTGGTCTGGCTCACCACCGGGTCCTCAATCAACGACGACACCGAGTTCACCTGCTTCTGAATGCGCTCGGCAATGGTGTCATCCATACTCACGATGCGCATCTTCCAGTCGATACTCGTGGCGTTGGATGAGCTCTTGGTCCACACGAACGTCAAAATGGCGCTCTGGTGGCCCCGCGCGGGGAACATGCCAAAGAAGGAATCGTGCTGAATGTTGCTATCCTCGTCGATATAGGCGTGAACGTTATACACCACGCGGTCGATCTTATCGTTGAGCAGCGCGTTGGTCGCAAGCGCCGCGGCCTGGATCTGCCCGTTGGACAGCAGCTCGAGCTCGTTGGCAGACGATGTGTCCAACACCGTCACCTCGACCGTGCCCGTACGCTCATCGGCTTCATCGACGGTAAAGTCGAGCGGGAACTGCGTAAAGCCGTTGCCCCATTCAAGTCCACCCTTGAGCGCGGTCGAAACAGTATCAACCGAAACGCTCTCGGACAGGTTGGCGGTATTCAGACGGCGCATCACGCCGTAGCCAATCTGCATGCCCACGATCAGCACCAAAATACCGATGACCACGGCCATCGCGGTCTTTGTAATGGTATGGCTCACCTGCGAGCCCGAAGGATCGTCCTCGGACAGCGGGTCGATATGTTTTGCCTGGCTCGCGCGGTCCTCGCTGCGCAGCTGCGCTAGCGCCGCTTTGTCACCGCGCTTGGCCGCAGCCTCCTTCTCACGCATGCGCTCGGTACGCTTTTTGGCAAGCGTAGGATCCAAGACGCCGGATGCATCGATTTCGGAGAATAACTCCGTCACTTCTTCCGGAGTCAAAGGGTTCTTGTCAGCCATAAACTTCCTGTCATATCAATCAGTCGAGCTCGTGCGCACGCGCACCTTCGAACTGCATTCGATAGTAACGGGCATAGGTGCCGCCACGGGCGAGAAGCTGTTCATGCGTGCCACGTTCCACAACGCGACCATGCTCAACGGTCGCAATCTCATCGGCATGCTTAATGGTCGAAAGACGGTGGGCGATGATAATCGTGGTGCGGCCGCGTGCCAGCTCTTCGAGCGACTCCTGGACCGCCTCCTCGCTCTCGTTATCCAAAGCACTCGTCGCCTCGTCCAAAATCAGGATCTTGGGGTTCTTGAGAAACACGCGCGCGATGGCAACACGCTGCTTCTGTCCGCCCGAAAGACGGCTGCCGCGCTCGCCCACGACCGTGTCATAGCCCTGTGGAAGCGACTCGATAAAGGCATCGATGTTGGCGCGACGGGCCGCCTCGGCGATCTCTTCCGCCGTAGCGCCCGGCTTGCCGTAGGCGATGTTCTCGCCAATCGTACCGTCAAACAGATAGACATCCTGCTGCACCAGGCCGATGGCGCGACGCAGGCTCTGCTGCGTCACATCACGCACGTCCTGGCCGTCGATGCTAATGGATCCGGCAGCCACGTCATAAAAGCGCGGCAACAGCGAACAGGTCGTGGACTTGCCACCGCCCGAAGGGCCAACCAAAGCGATGGTCTGCCCGGGCTTGATGGACAGATCCATATGGTCGATAACGGGACGCTCGTCGGCATCACCCTCGCCCAGCTCGACATCCTCATAGTTAAAGCACACGTCGTGATACTCCACGGCGCCGGCAGTCACCTGCAGATCCGTGGCGCCCGGCTTGTCCTGGATATCCGGCGCGGTCGAGAGCACCTCGTCCATACGCTTAAAGCCGGCGATAGCCTTCTGATACGTTTCGGCCGAACTGACGAGCGTCTCAAGCGGCGTGCAGAACAGCGAAATATAGAGTGCAAAGGTCGCCATATCGACCGCCTGCAGCTGTCCCTGGGCGACCAGCCAGCCGCCCAGCAGCACCACGATCACATAGAGCACACCCGAGAGCAGGCCATACGTCGCGGTATAGACGCCCATGGCGTGATACATGTTCTCCTTGGACGAAAGATAGCGATTGTTTGAGGCGCGGAACTTGAAGCGTTCGGTCTCCTCATTGGCAAAGCTCTTGACCACGCGCATGCCCGCCAGCGAATCCTGCAGCTGTGCATTGATGCCGCTGATCTTTTTGCGGTTGTCGCTAAAGACCTCGCGCATGCGCATGTTCTGCCAAAACATGATGACCGCAAACGCCGCCGTCACCACGGCCATGGCGAGCGCCAGCACCGGGGCGATGGTAAAGAGAATCACAAACGAGCCGATAATCTCGATGCCGCAGATGATGATCCACTCGGGCACGTGGTGCGCCGCCTCGCAGATATCGAACAGGTCGTTGACCACGCGGCTCATCATGTCGCCCGAGCTGTTGCGGTCGAAGTACGCAAAGCTAAAGCGCTCATACTGGTCGAACAGGTCCTCGCGCATCTTGGACTCCATGCGCGCGCCCATCACGTGACCCCAATAGCTCACAAAGTAGCGGCAGGCGCAGCGGACGGCATACATCAACACCAAGCCCACCGCGATCATGCCGAGCGCCTGCATAATGGCAGCCTGACCCTGAGTAAACAGCCCACCGGTCAAATTGCGCAGAATAATGGGGAACGCCAGGTCAATGGCGGCAAGCACCAGAGCACAAACAGTATCAGCAACAAAAAGCCCCATCTGGGGCTTGTAATACGAAAGAAACCTCTTAAACATAATCACCTTACGCGGTTTTACCAAACCGCGTTTCGTCTCGACGCTGCAAGTGCCCCATTTGGACAATCTGGCCTTCAATCGTCGGTCGCGTATATCCATACGCTTCCCTCCTCTTTTAGGCCACCTTGTCTCAAATGGAGCACTTTCGCTGACTTACACAAACCTGCGGGATCATCCCCGCTCGTTAAAGCTCCGCGCCCCCAAGGCGATGCGCGATGCTGTCACAGGCCAAGGCGCCTACGACGGTCTTGGCGTCTTCGATCTTGCCGTCGAGTACGGCGTCGATCAGCTCGTGCAGCGGCACCAGGTCCACGTTGACAAACTCGTCATCATCGGGGTTGGGCGCATCAAACTCGAGCTTGGTAGCCAAGTAGATATGGATGATCTCATCGCAAAAACCGCAGGACGTGACAATCGACGTCAAAAAGCGAATACGACCAGCCCTAAAGCCCGTCTCCTCATGCAGTTCGCGCTTGGCGCAATCGAGCGGGTCCTCGCCCGGGTCGAGCTTGCCGGCAGGAATCTCGACCGTCACGCGGTCGATGGCGGTGCGGTACTGACGCACCAGTACGATCTTGCCGCTCTCGGTCAGTGCCACAACGGCCGCCGCACCCGGATGGCGAACGATATCGCGGGCGCTGCGGTGACCGTTGGGCAGCTCAACCTCAAGCCGGTGGACGTCGAGAATCTTGCCCTTCCAGGCGCACTCCTCCGAAAGAATCTTCTCGTGCAGCTCGGCATCGTGCGGGTCGTCATCGCCCAACACCAGCGCCGGCTCGTCAGCGACCTCACCACCAGGCTCGCCCTCGGCGTGCCCATACATGCGGCTGTCCTCTTCGACGATCTGCGCGTCCACGAGCTCTTCGTTCTTCTCGTCCATCCGTCTCATTCCTCTCGGATTTTAGGCATCCCAGGCGTCGCGACCGCGCAGCGCGCGCAGGCCGATGTCGTGACGCAGGGTCTTGCCCTCAAAATCAATCTTCTCGCAGGCCTCGTAGGCAAGGTTGCGAGCGTTCTCGAACGTGTCGCCCAGAGCGGTCACGGCAAGCACGCGGCCACCATTGGTCACGAGCTGACCGTCCACCACGGCAGTGCCCGCGTGGTATACGGTCACGTTCTCCATGGCCTCGGCATCGGCGATACCGGTGATGACCTTGCCCTTCTCGTAGCTGCCGGGGTAGCCCGCGCTCGTCAGGACAACGGCCACGGCCCACTCGTCACGCCAGTCGAGCTCAATCTGATCGAGCTCGCAGTTGGCACAAGCCAGCATGACCTCGACCAGGTCGTTCTTAAGGCGCGGCAGCACGACCTGCGTCTCGGGATCACCAAAGCGGGCGTTGAACTCCAGCACCTTGGGGCCGGCGGGGGTGAGCATAAAGCCGCCGTACAGGCAGCCGCGGTAGTCGATACCCTCGGCAGCGAGCTCGGCCACGGTCTGCTCCATAACCTTCACCATGGTGGCGTGCTCCTCGTCGGTCACGATGGGCACCGGGCTGTAGACACCCATGCCGCCGGTGTTGGGACCAAGGTCGCCCTCAAGCGCGCGCTTGTGGTCCTGCGAGGTAGCCATGGGGCGCACGGTCTTGCCGTCGGTAAAGGCCAGCAGTGAGCACTCGGGACCAACGAGCATCTCCTCGATAACCACGGTGCTGCCGGCATCGCCAAAGGTGCCACCAAAGCACTCGCGCACGGCCTCCTCGGCCTGCTCAAGTTCGGTCGCCACGATAACGCCCTTGCCCGCGGCAAGGCCGTCGGCCTTCACGACCAGCGGGGCGCCCTGCTCGCGCACGTAGGCGAGAGCCGAAGCCTCGTCGGTAAACGAACCATAGGCTGCCGTCGGAATGCCCGCACGCTCCATGAGCTGCTTGGAGAACAGCTTGGAGCCCTCCATCTGGGCGCCCTCGGCACCCGGGCCAAAGCAGGGAATACCCGCCGCGCGCACGGCGTCGGCCACGCCCGCTACGAGCGGAGCCTCGGGGCCAATTACCACGAGTCCGCATCCGTGGCTCTGCGCAAACGCCGCCACGGCCGCAGGATCGCAGTCGTCGAGAACAACGTTCTCGCCGCAGCTCGCGGTGCCGCCGTTACCCGGCGCAATGTAGAGCTTGCCGGCGCGCGGTGATGCTGCGAGCTTAGCTGCCAAAGCATGCTCGCGGCCGCCGCTGCCCAACAACAGGATGTCGATGGTTTGAGTGTCCGCCTTCAAGGGTGCCTCCTCTATGGATGAACGGCCCGCTCCGCGCGAGCCCTTTGCAAGCAAATATACCCCTCGGCCGCCCGTCCGGGCTGCAGAGGGGTATATCGCAATAACCAAATAGTCCCGATTACTTCCAGAATCGGTTGATGATCTGCTCGCGACCAGCGCCAACGCCAATGAACGTCACGCGGGTGTGTGCCAGATCCTCGATAAACGCCACGTAGTCCTGAGCCTCCTGCGGCAGCTCCTCAAAGCTGCGGCAGCCGGTGATATCGCACTTCCAGCCAGGAAGCTCCTCGTAGATGGGCTTGGCATGCTCAAAGCGCACCTGGTGCTCGGGCACGCTCGTGTAACGCTCGCCATCGACGTCATAGGCAACGCACACCTTAATGGTGTCGAAGGCCGAAAGCACGTCGAGCTTGGTCATGGCGATGTCGGTAAGGCCGTTGACGCGCGAGGCATAGTTGGCGATAGGGCCGTCAAACCAGCCGCAACGACGACGGCGACCAGTGGTCACGCCGTACTCATAGCCCTCCTCGGTCAGCGTGTGGCCAGCCTCGGACTCATAGGAAAGCTCGGTGGGCATGGGGCCCGAACCGACGCGGGTGATATAGGCCTTCATGACGCCCAGCACGCGGTTGACGTTCTTCATACCGACGCCGGAGCCGGTGATGGCGCCGCCGGCGGTGCAGTTGGAAGACGTCACGTACGGATAGGTGCCGTGGTCGATGTCGAGTAGCGTCGCCTGGGCGCCCTCAAACAGCAGGTCCTTGCCCTCATCGATCATGTTGTTGAGCAGCAGGCTCGTCTCGGTGATGTAGGGACGCAGGCGCTCGGCCATCGGCAGGTACTCGTCGCAAATCTGGTCCACGGTGTAGGTGGGCAGGTTGTAGATGAGCTCGAGCTCGGGGTTCACGCGGGCGAGAGCGGTCTCCAGCTTGTCGCGGAACAGTGCCTCGTCCAGCATGTCCTGCATGCGCAGGCCGATGCGGGCCATCTTGTCCTGATAGCACGGACCGATGCCGCGCTTGGTGGTACCGATGTTCTTCTTGCCGAGCTTCTGCTCAAAGGCGCCATCCAGATCGATGTGGTACGGCATGATGACATGCGCGTTGCCGCTAATCTTGAGGTTCTTGGTGGTGATGCCGTCGGCCTCGAACATATCGATCTCCTCAAGGACAACCTTGGGGTTGACGACGCAGCCGTTACCGATCACCGACACGTGGTCGGAATACATGATGCCGGAAGGCACCTGGTGCAGGCCGTACTTCTTGCCGTTGACGACGATGGTGTGACCGGCGTTGTTGCCGCCCGAGTAGCGCACGACGGCATCGAAGTCGCCGGCGACCAGGTCGCAAATCTTACCCTTGCCCTCATCGCCCCACTGGGCACCGACCAAAACGGTTGACGGCATGTTTACTCCTTACATTCATGGCCTGTCTACGCGCCATGCCGGCACGCAGAAGCACAAAACATTCCCAGTATACCCGTGCAACGGGCGCCTGTCCTACTCCTCGGCATGTGCCCCATCAAGCTCATAGAACTTGGTGGATGCCGGCAGGAACATCAGGTCGACGTCGCCGATCGGGCCCGAACGGTTCTTGGCCACGACGATACGTGTAACGCCCTCGTCGGGTCGATCGTCGCGCGAGGCTTCGGCCTCGTCGGCGGAGCGGTCCAAGAACATAACGATATCGGCGTCCTGCTCGATGGAGCCCGATTCACGAAGGTCGGAAAGCTGCGGGCGCTTGCCGGTACGGGATTCGACCTGACGCGAGAGCTGTGACAGCGCGATGAGCGGGATCTTGAGCTCCTTGGCCATGATCTTCAAACCACGCGACATCTCCGAGACCTCGACGGTACGGCTCTCGGAGCGGCGTCCCGGCGGAGGACTCACCAGCTGCAGGTAGTCCAGGATGATGATTGCCTTCTCCTTGTTATGGAGCATACGGCGGCTCTTGGCGCGAATCTCGGTCACTGTGGTGCCGGGCGTATCGTCAATCAGAATATCGAGCTTGGACAAGGTCTGCGTAGCCTCGTTGATATTGGCCCACTGCTCGGGGCTAATGCGGCCCATGCGGAAGTCGCTGATCGAAATCATGGCGTAGGCGCAAATCAGACGCTGGGCAATTTCCTTGCCCGACATCTCCAGCGAGAAAAAGCCGACGGTATAACCGGCAGCGGCAGCGTTAAGTGCCAGGTTCAGAGCGAACGACGTCTTACCTACAGCAGGACGGGCGCCGATGATGATGAGCTGGCCCTCGCGAAAACCCATGAGCATGCGGTCGAGCGACGGGAAGCCCGTGGGCACGCCCGCAGCCTGGCCACCGGCCTGGCACACTTCCTCGGCCTCGTTATAGGCCTCGACCATAAACTCGGTCAGCGTCTTGTAGCTCGACTTGACCTCGCGCGCTGTAACCTTGAGCAGCTTGCTCTCGGCCAGCTCGACAACCTCTTTGGTGTCGGTGGGGGCGTTATATGCCAGCGCGTTGATCTCGTTGGTGGCGCCGATCAGCTCACGCAGCATCGAATCACGGCGAACGATGGCGGCATGGTGCTGCCAGTTGACGAGCGACAGGGTCTGACCCATCAACTCCAAAATGTACGCTTCGCCGCCCACGGCATCGAGTTTGTTGATGCTTCGCAGGTAATCGATCAGCGAAATGGAGTCGATGGGAATGCGACTGTTGTACATATCGACCATCGCGGTATAGATGGTCTTATGAATGGGCCGGTAGAAGTCATCGGGCTGCAGCTCGACCTGGGCCTCTTCGACCACCTCGGGCGATAGCAGCATAGCGGCCAGTACATTGGCCTCTGCATCTTGGTTTTGGGGAAGACCCAACTTTGAGCCGCGGTCCTCAACCGTCAGCCCGGTCTCCCTATCGTCATATGCCATGAGCATCCTCATTCATATCGCTTGCGAGCATCCATAGTATCAGCCACGGTCCCAAAACGCGCCGCGCGCCGCCAATCATCACCGAACCAAACGGATGAACGGTCCTGTATATAGGACTTCGACGCAACGTTCACCATGACGCTCGCTCAGCGCAAAAAACAAAAGGGCGCCCTGGTTTCCCAGAGCGCCCTTCTTAGAACAAGATTGTTGCGTTGCAGCAAATGCTACTCGGCAGCAGCCTCAGTCTCGACCTCGGCGGTCTCGGCCTCGGCGACCTCAGCGGCCTCCTCGACCTCAGCCTCGGCAGCGAGCTCCTCGGCGGTAACGCCGACGAGAACGACAACCTCGGCCTTGATCTCGCGGTACAGCGAGATGGCAACGGTGTGGGCACCGGCAACCTTGATGGGCTTACCGAGCTCGACGCGCTTGCGGTCGATGTCCATACCGAGCTGAGCCTTGATGGCGTCAGCGATCATAGCGGCGGTAACGGAGCCAAAGAGGATGCCCTCGTCGCCGACCTTGACGTCAACGGTAACCGTCTTGCCCTCGAAGGCAGCCTTGGTCTCGTTGGCGATAGCCAGACGGACGGCCTCGCGCTTGGCGATGTTGTTGCGACGCTCGTCAAGCTGCTTGAGGTTGCCCTTGGTGGCGGCAACAGCGAGCTTCTTGGGGAACAGGAAGTTCTCAGCGTAACCCTGAGCGACCTCTACGACGTCACCCTCGCCGCCCTTGCCCTTGATCTCATCGAGAAGAATAACCTTCATGATGCGTCTCCCTTCTTAGCCGCGGTCGCGGTTGCCACGAGAGGAAACCACGGGGACGGTGTACGGCAGGAGAGCCATCTCGCGGGCGCGCTTGATGGCGTTGGCGATGTCATGCTGATGCTGCGTGCAAGCGCCAGTGACGCGACGGGGCTTGATCTTGCCACGGTCGGTCATGTACTTACGGAGAAGCTGAGTGTCCTTATAGTCGATGAACTCAGTGTTCTCCTTGCAGAACTGGCAGTACTTACGACGCGGCTGACGTGCAGAATAATCATTAGCCATGTCAAAATACCTTTCATTTGGCAACTTCGGCGAACCAAAGTCGCCTCTCACTCAAAAATAGGTGAACAACCCTTAGAACGGGATGTCCTCATCGTAGACGTCGACCGCAGGCGGCGTAGCCACCGGCGCGGCGGGACGTGCTGCGGGCGCGGGAGCTGCGGGGGCGTAACCGCCCTGATCGTAGCCACCCTGGCCACCACGGGAGCTCATAAACTCGATCTCATCGACGATGACCTCAAGCTTGCTCCGGCGCTGGCCGTCGCGCTCCCAAGAGCTGTAGCGCAGCTTGCCCTCGATCGCGACCTTGTTTCCCTTTGCCAGGAAACGGCTCACGGCCTCGGCGCGGGTGCCGAACATGGTGCAGTCGACAAAGTTGGGATAGTCCTCCCACTCGCCAGTCTGCGGGTTGCGGCGACGATCGTTCACGGCGACGCCAAAGGACAGAACCTGGGTTCCGCCGGCGGTGGCGCGCAGCTCGGGATCACGCGTGAGGTTACCGGTGATGTTCACTCGATTGATGCTCATAACTCACTACTTCCTCTTGGGGCACAAGCCCAGTCCAAAACGACAGTCTTACTCCTGGTCGTCGCGACGGACGATCATGTGGCGGACCACAGCGTCGGTGATGCGCAGGACGCGATCAAGCTCGGCGATCTGGGTAGGATCTGCGTGGAAGTTGATGAGGGTGTAGTCACCATCGGTGAGGTCGTTGATCTCGTAGGCGAGCTTGCGCTTGCCCCACTCGTCAACGGAGTCGACCTTGCCAGCGCCCTCAGCGATCGTGGTATCGATACGCTTCATAACAGCGAGACGAGTCTCGGGGTCGAGCGACGGGTCAACAAAGAACAGCAGTTCATAAGCCTTCATATTGTCACCTCCTCTGGGCAAATGTGGCTTCAGGTCGTGAAGGTGCGCCTGAAGCAGGAAAAGACTTGGTAATAATATCTTTCAACCTCCCAGGCCGCAAGAATATGCAGCTACAACCTCATGACCTCCACATATGCCTATGCTCGCACGGCGTTTCATGCGTGTTCCAACCAAATACCGACCAAGAGCTTGACGGATTTGCGGATAGGATACGGTGCCGTGAGGACAAGTCGAGTCAAACCGACGCTCCTATTTGGCAAGGTGTTTTTTAGAATCCATTTTGCGCTCGGCCTCGAAGGCCTGCCTGTCCCAATCGAGC
>USPH01000002.1 GCA_900556515.1 uncultured Collinsella sp. | reverse complement strand
CTTCGTCGGCAGCGTCAGATGTGTATAAGAGACAGACCCTAAGGCAGGTACCATGCAAAAGCTCCTTGCGCAGATCATGAAGTTTGGCGTCGTCGGCGTCGTCGCCACGGTCATTGACTTTGGCATCATGAATCTGCTCCACTACGGTCTGGGCCTTAACATCCTGATCGCCAATACCAGCGGCTTTATCGTCTCGCTCATCTTTAACTACGTCGCGAGCATGAAGTACGTGTTTGCGCACAAGGAGGGCATGAGCCGCCGCCGCGAGTTCATTATCTTTGTCGTGCTGTCTGTGATCGGCCTGGCGCTCAACGACGGTATCGTGCTGGCGCTCAACGCCGGCCTGGGGCTCGAGGCCAATATCGCCAAGATTTGCGCCACCGCGCTTGTTATGGTCTACAACTTTGTGACCCGAAAGATCTTCCTGGAGGGCGACGAGACAAAATAGCTCGAAACCCCTGCAGCATTACGGCGCCCACGGACGACGCGCACTCAGCGCAGTATCGTCCGTGGGTGTCGCTCGTTTACGGGCAAATTTTCAACGTTTGCGGATTAGCTCTTGAAAATTTGGCGAGTTCATATAGTTCTTGGCAAAGACCTTACGTTTCCCTTGTAAAAGCTCTAAAGTATCCTCTGCTCGATTCATCAACGCATTGGATGTGATTACGTGCGCAAGGCGCTGGCACAACCTCATACCAAGCAGTTCCTCAAGTTTGCTGTCGTGGGTCTTATCTCCTTTGGCATCGACTGGGGCATGCTCATTGCGCTCGTCGAGCTGTTCCACCTCGACTTTTTGATGAGCACCACGGTTTCGTTTATCACGTCCGTCGTGGTCAACTACTGGCTCAGCATGAAGTACGTGTTCGACCACCGCGAAGGCATGAGCCGCAAGCGCGAGTTCACGATTTTCACCATCCTGTCGGTGATTGGTCTGGGTCTCAACGACCTGTACATGTTTGTGGGCGTCACGTTTTTGAGCATCGGCTACCAGGCCATGAAGGCCATCGCAACGTTCCTCGTCACCTGGTACAACTACTTCAGCCGCCGCTTCTTCCTCGAGGGTGCACGGTCGTAGTCGATTCACTATTTGCTTGAATGTATAACCGGTTGGAATTCCCGTTCCAACCGGTTTTTTGTTTGCCGAGAGACCCGGCGACCCAGTCCTCTACGCATGAAAAACGGGCAGCCCAGATGTTTGTCCGAACCGCCCGTCTGGCGCGCTATGTCGAGGCCTCTAGCCTGTAACGTAATACCAGACTACGTTGTCACCGTTTGAGAGAACGTAGTTGCTGCAGGCCGTCATGGGCGTTGTGCCGTTGACGGAGTACATCCAGCCGCTCGTGCCGCCGTGCTGTTTCTCGGCCAAACCACCAATCGCGGAGACATACGTGCCGTACGACGAGCCATGTGCGTTGACAGAAAGGCCCAGCGCGCACAGGGCATCGTAGACGGTAGCGCCTTCGTTAAAGGTAAAGGTGCCACCAGAGGACACAGGATTGCCCACAGCGCTCGATGTGACCGAAACCGTCACCGTAACGTAGTTGGACTCCTGTGAGCCGCTCTGGCCGCCCGAGGAGGCGTTTCCACCATTAGAGGATGAGGCTCCATTAGACGACTGGCCACCGCCCGAAGAAGCACCGCCAGACACATTGGAAGTATCACCGGCTCCCGTATTTTGGGCAGCAGATTTATCGCCAGACTTCTTGCCGTCCTGGTCCTCGGACTTCTTGCTATCCGAGTTTTTGTCCGATTCCTTGTTTGAAGACTCGGAATCGTCCTTGGCGTCGTTCGAACCCTTGGGCTCGTCTTTTGCATCATTCGAAGATTTGGAATCCTTGGAACTGGCCTCGCCCGAAGCGGCAGACGAGCCAGACGCCTTGGTGTCCTTGGTGACGACGCTCTCCCCCGTCACGGTCTGAATGATCCAGTCAATGGACCAGGTGCCACTCTCGGAGGGATGGACAAAGCCCAGCGAGACGACGATCAGAATGGTGCACGCGGCAGTCAGAACGCCAAGGAGCGCCTTCCGTCGAGGGGCGGACGCCGCCGAAACGGCGCCCTGTTGCTTTGCATCATCGAACTGAATGAACGAGGAATCTGGTTGCTTGGGGTCAGCGTCCTTGGATTTATTGGACACAGCCCTCACCTACCGACGTTTGGTGAACACGAACACGCCGACGATGGCGAGTCCGATGACGCCGGCGGCAACGCCAACAATGGCGAGCGGATTGGTGCCAGTCTCCTGCTCGGAAGCACTAGAGGACTTCTTAGCAGTGGTCGTGGAAGCAGCACCCGTATCGGACTTGGAATCGAACTTGCTGTCCTTCTTGTCAGACTTCTTCTCGTCCTTCTTATCGGACTTATCGGAGCCCTTCTTGTCGGACTTGTTTTCCTTGGTCTCGGTCTTGGTCGACACTGTCGTCTTGGTCGTCGGCTTATGACCCGGGGCGACAGCGCCGCCAGCCTGCTGGCCCTTCGTGCCGGAGCCGGAACCCGTGCCAGCGCCAGCACCGGAACCGTTACCAGCGCCACCATTGCCGCCATTGGAGCCAGAACCGCCATTGCCGCCAGGGTTAACGGCATTCTTGGTCCACTTGGCATACAGCGTCAGATCGGCCGTCACCGGCGTACTGAAGTCATACGCCTGCGTGCAAGCCTCATCGGTATACCAACCGCCGAAAGCGTAGCCATCGCGCGTCGGATCGGCCGGCTTGACGAGCTTGCCATCGGCCGTAGCAACAAACTTAGTGTCGCAAGCAGACCCGCCGTTGGAATTAAAAGCAACCGTCCAAGACTCAACGGCCCCAAGCTTGAACAGCGTGCCCGAGTCATTGATGTAGTACAGGTTGCCAGATGCATCGGCAATGACCGGAGAGTCACAGTACTGGTAATGGCCAGCCGCATCATAAATCTGCGTCGCCTCTGCATCGCCGAGCGTATAGCGATACACGCCACCACCAGCAGAGTAGTTGACGTAATCCTTGCTATCCGCGCTGTTAACGGTGAAGTACACATAGGTCTTGCCGCCCTGAACACTCACCAGCGGAGTAGCAGCAATACCGTTGAGGCCAGCCGGCAGCGCCTTGCCGTCGGCAGCAGCGACCATCGTGGTCTTACCCGTCTTCAGGTTATAGAGAACCAGAGCAGAGCCCGTAGCCGTCTGTCCGCCGACAATCAGATTGTCACCAAACACCGCAGGGGCGCTCAGATTATTCGTAAGGCCCAGATCAACCGTCTTCTGTGCACTCAGCACACCCTTCGCCGAAAGCGAAATCACATGGAGCTTTCCGTCGTGCGTCATCTGATAGAAGGTCGAACCATTGGACGGATCGGCAATGCAATCGGCATTTGCGACAGCGCCGAGCTCCATGGTCGAAACGACATCGCCCGTCGTCTTATCAATGCACTTAAGCGTACCCGCGCTCGTAGGAACGATGGCATACTTATCCGTCAAAGCCGCACCAGTCCAGTAATAGCCCTCGGTAGGGTCGATGTTCTGCCAAGAAACTTCGCCCGTGGCAATCTTAATGCGTGCAAAGGAGCCGTTGCCGTAGGTCGCGTTGTAATTCTCGTCATACGAAATATCGACCGAGCCTACATAGACGTACTCGCCGTCCGAAACGACGGTGCAGGAGCTCTGCGTCAAATCCGTCAAACCAGGCGTCAGCCACTTGCAGATCAGCTTGTCTGCAGTAATCGCCTGGACCGCACCGCCGTTGAGCGGAACGATGATAAGGCCATTGGTATAGATCGGACGAGAGGTATAGCTCACCTTGGAGGCAAGCGGCGCAGAGGCACCCTTTTTGCCCGTGGACGAATCGATCTTAATGAGCTCGTTCTCGGTCGCGATGTACACAAAGCCGTTAGCGATAACGGGCTCGCTGCAGTTGGCATACTGCTGACCAGACTCGGCCTTCCAATCGAAGGCCCACTTAAGACCGGCGGCCTGCGCAGGCGTCTTGGCATCCGTTACGGTCGAACCGTTGCCGCTGTTGCCGTAGCCGGCCCACTCGGCATCCCAATCAGGAGTCGTCGCACCCGGGTCCACGACAATCTTGTCGGGATCGGGCATGGCCGAATCGTCGGTGGTATAGGCAAGCGTAACCTTATCGCCGCTCTTGAGCGTAATCTGATTGGCGCAGAGTAAGGAGGACTCTCCGTTGATATACAGATGCCAATATTTATTGGTCGCAGCATCCCAACCATACGACTTGTGATCAAACGGCGAAGTAATGGAATTCAGGAACCAGTACTCACCACTCTGGGAGCCGTTGTACGTAACGCCCTTGGCCTTCAGGACCGTCTCAATAAGGTTCTGGGCAGTAGAGCCTTCAGGCAAAGAAACACTGCTTGCCGAGCCCCAGCGAGTATTGTTGCCGTTGACATCGGGACCGATAACATCGACAGACCCAAGAACCTGGCCAGGAAGGGCATCGGCGTCAGCACCATACATAAAGGTGACGGCATCGCCCTCATGGAGCTCGTAGGCACCGGCGCCAACGTCGGCGAACTTGCCATTTACGTAGAAGCGCCAATAGCTACTGGTCGCAGCATCCCAGCCATAGGACTTACCATCGAACGGCGAATAAATGCCGTTGAGGAACCAGCCCCAAGACGATTCGCTAGCATCGAGCTTAAGGCCGGTCTGCTCAAGGAGATCCTTAGCAGTGGAGCCTGCCTTGAGACTCGTCTGGCCCGTCGAAGCCCAAACCTGCTGCTTGCCGTCCTTGTCCTTACCGAGAACCTGAACAGAAGCATGGACAGAATCGGAGGGCAGCTGGTCGCCCCAGCCACCGTAGAACCACGTAACGGTATCGCCGGCATGGATGGTGACATTGTCCGCCGTATAGTCGCTCGACTTGCCGTTGATGAACAGTTGCCAATAGGTCGAATAATCTTGGGGCGTACCCAGCTCAACACCGTTGTACTTAAGGCTCAGAATGAAGGAGCCCGCAGCAACGGCGTCAATATCATTCGCCTCGAGCGCGGCCTTCGTAAGGTCAAGCGCGCTCGAACCGGACGTCACCACATACTGCGCGTTATCGACCCAAGTCTGAGTCTTGCCCTGGGCATCGCGACCAATGACGGTCACATTTGCGGCAACCTGGTCCTTAACGACAGGGGACGCGCTACCAGCCGTATAGGCAAACTCAATCTTCTGCCCTTGGGTGAGCTTGACGCTGCTCGCGCCAACCGAGGAAGACGCGCCGTCGACGAACAGCTGCCAGTAGGCATAAGTCGCCGGATCGAAGGCAAGCGTACGGCCATCGCTCGGGGATGTGATGCTTTTGAGGTAGAAACCGTATGCCGTGTTCGGATCGTAATCCGCCTTGAAGCCCGTCTTCTGCTGCAGCTTAACGAAGGCATCCGCAGCCGTCGCGCCCTCGTCGAGCTTGAGTTGCGTAGGTGCCACCCAGGTCTGAGCCTTGCCGTCGGCATCGGTGCCGATAATCGAGAACGAGACCTCGACTTGCTTCTTGGCGACATCGCCGGTTTCTGTCGGGTTCTCTGTCTGGACGGCAGCCGCGGCGGCAGATCCTGCTTGGCCAGCGGATGCCGTCGAAGACTGCTCGCTCGTGGCAGGGCTCTCCCCCGTCGCCGAGCCTTCGTCGCCAGTTGCCGCCTCAGTTGTGGCGGCACTAGTTGTAGACGCGCTCCCAGAATCCGAAAACTCGGCGCCGCTCTGCTCAGCGGCACCGCCCGCAAGCGCTGCGTCCTCGCCCGGCGTCGCAGCCTGAGCCACAGCCTCGGCAATGCCCTCGGCGCCCTCGGCCCACAGCTGAGCCGGTGTGGTGCCAAGGGCCATCGCGAAGGCCAGGAATGCCACCAGGCCGCGCTTGGCTACGCCGCGCGCAATTGCGCCACGGCGATGCAGCGAGGCGCGCTCGCGCTCGTCCTCAAACATATCCATTTGTCTCCTACTGTCTGTACTTGGAGCGTTGCCTTGAAGCTGCCCCACGTCATCGCGCATGTTGCGCTCGAGTTCCCCCATCGGGGTCCCCCTTCCCTCCAGAGCCCTATGCACACCGGCGGCATACGCCGCAGCCGCATGCAAGATGGGAGGCGATCCGACTTAACCTTACCGACTCGGGCGCGCCGTCCGATCTGCGACGCGAACATCCCGAGCCAAGAGGAATTACGGTTACTGGTACAGCCGGGGACTTGCACCCCGATTCTCCCAAACGCGCAGGAAAACCGCGCATTCGTGCGTCTCCGCACCACCATCTAGGCCATCGATTAAAACCGTCAATATGCTATCACGCAAAAGGGCCTCGCACGCAGGCGAAGCCCAAGGTAAAAGCTATTGTTTGCGATAGGAGAATGTGGTGACGGTCACAGCCTCTAGTGCTTGCCGCCGTGGCTGTTGAGCCAGATATTGCGACCCAGCATAAGCGCCAGCACCAGCGCGCTCACGTAGCCCATAAAGCCAATGACTGGGATACCAAACACAACCGGCTCGATGCGTGCATAGTACACCACCGACGAACCGATAAACAGACCGGCGATAACGATAGCCATCGACATGCGGTCGATAATCCCACCTAGCTGTCGCAGCGCCTTATCGCTGCTCATGATCTGCGTGTTCACCTTAAGCTGGCCGCGCGTGAGCATGCGCGAAGCCAAGCCCAGATACTCGGCTGCCTCAAGCGAGCCTTTTGCCGCGCGATAGCTGCTCGCGGCAAGATCGCGTCCCATATCACGCGCGCGCGCATAGGCGCTCTTCTCGTTTTTGATGTGCGTCTGGATAATCTGGATCATGTTGACGTTGGGCATATACTCGGTCAGCAAACCCTCGAGCGTCACCATGCCGCGCGCGAACATCGTTACCACGCTCGGCAGCTCAACATCATTCTTACGCGCGAGGTTTAACAACGAGGTCAAAAACTCGCCGATATCAAGATCCTTCAGGTCAAGGCCCGCAAAGTCGGCGACGATAAAGTCCAAGTCGGACAAAAAGGCCGAATGGTCAAGCTCGGCCGAATCGCCGCGCGTCACGGCAAAGCGCATGAGCGAATCCTTGAGCTTGGGCACGTCACCCTCGGCCACGGCGAAAATCATGTCTTTGACGATACCGCGGTCATGGCTCGACATACGTCCGACCATACCCAAGTCGATAAAGTAGACAATACCGTCCTTGAGGATGATGTTTCCCGCATGCGGGTCGGCATGGAAAAAGCCGTCGTCGAGCACCTGCGTCGAGTAGTCCTCGACAATCGCGGCACCGATCTTTTCCAAGTCATAGCCCTCGACCACCAAGCGTTCAGGATCGGCGATCGAAATGCCGTCGACGTAGTCCATAACCACCACGTGCTCGGTGCACAGGTCCAGATAGGATTTAGGGCACGTCACGCCATGAACGCTCTTATGGAACTCGTAGAAGTCGTTGAGGTTTTTGGCCTCGGCCAAAAAGTTGGTCTCCTCGCGAAACGAGGTCCACAGCTCCTCGACTACGCCGTGCAGGTCAACGAATTGATCGGTGTTGACGAACTTGGAAACGATACGCACCACCGAGCGGATGATATCGATGTCCTGTGCCATAACCTGCTGCGCACCGGGGCGCTGAACCTTGACGGCCACGTCCTCGCCCGTCACCAGACGAGCGCGATGTACCTGTGCGAGCGATGCGCTACCAAGCGGATTGGGGTCGATCGCATCGAACATCTCCCCCAGGCGCAGGCCGTATTCCTCTTCCAGACAGCGGAGCACCACCTCATACGGCACCGGCTCCACGTCGGAGCGCAGACGACGCAGCTCGTCGCAAAAGCGTTGCGGCAGAATCTCGGACCGGTTGGCCAGAATCTGCCCCATCTTGACGAACATGGGGCCGAGTTCCTCGAGCAGGCGGCGCAAACGAACCGGCGTGAGGTTATCCCACACGCGGTACTTTTTGACCAGGCGAACAATCTGTCCGATGCGCTCGCGGCGACCCGCCGGCGTGAGCTGGTATTCCTCGTCCGGCGCCATCGCGTCGGGCTCCTCGGGGACCATATCGACAGCGCGCGGCTTCTTGCGAGCGCCCGAGACGACGGCATCGACCTCATCGACAACCGCCGCCTCGTCACCCAAGGGATCTAGATTGTTGTAATCGGTGGTGGAATCTGCCATCTGCGCTGCTACTCGGCCTCTTCGGTATCCTTCGCATCGTCGGGCTCAACGGACTCGACGGGCACCGAGGTCACGTTGTCCTCGACCGAATCGACGATGTCGCGCACATGGGCCAGGAAGGCCGTGCGCTCGGGGGCGGTCATGACGCGGACCCGGGCAAGGATGAGCTCGTCGAGCACGCGCTGTGCCGCGGTCTCGCCCTGCATGCCCAGGCGCTCGGTCAGGTCGGAGATGGTGCCGCCGGCCTGCTCGAACATGTCGGATACACTGCGGGCGATATCGGGGGTGCCGGCATCCTTGCGGACCTGCTCACCCTTGGTACCGAGGTCGTCGAGAACCTTCTTGCCGCCCTCGACGGCAACGGCGGCGGCACCGAAGCCCACGTTGATGGCACCGTTAACAAGCTGATCGAGTTTCATAACCATGGTTGACTCCAATCATGAACAATTGCATTGGCCTTCTTGTACCCAAGATTGGGCGAACGACACAAAATCGTTTTACCGCCAAGATAGGAATCGAGCGGGGCAAAGCCTTTGACAGCGTTTGCCCCGCTCGCTCGTTGCAAGGTCGTCTTTACCTTACGTTATCGTTCATCGCGAAGGAATTCTTCATGGCACAGCTCGTGGTGTAGAGCACCTTGCCCAGCAGGGCATCGGTCTCCACCCGCACGCGCTCGGCAAACTCCTCGTTGGCGCGGGCGAGCTCGGCGGGTACCTCGGCCTCGGGCAGCGCGGCTACGACAGCGTCAACGTCGTGAATCTGCTTGTGGCCCATGCCGCCGATCTTCTCCTGATAATCCTCGACCGCACGACCGCACTCATGGAAACGAACATCGGCCAAGGCACCGATCAGGCGGTTGGCCCAGTAGAAATTCTCGGACGTCACGCGGGCCTGCGTGTCGGCATAGTACTCGGGCATGGTCTCGACGTTGGCGTACAGCGGCACGAGCGCGTTAAACGAGTTAGAGCCAAACGCCATCCACTGCACGGCGCGATACGCCGGCTGCGCATAGGGGCGCAGCTGCAGCACGGCGAGCTGGCTGTTGCGGTTGATACCGATGGGACGATAGGCGCCACGTGTGGCGGGCGTTCCCTTGCTGCCGTAGCAATCGTACTCCGTGCCCTGGTAGTGGCTCGAAAGCACGTACTTGATGTCCTCGATGGTCACCTTGCGCTCGGGCACGCGGCTCCAGGGGATGTCGTCGCTCTCGGGCGTGTAATCGGCCTCGGGACCGTCCCACACATCGCTGGGGTTGAGGCAGCGCTGCATGTACCAGGCGCGCGGCGTGTTGTAGACGTGGTCGCTGTCGCTGTGCGAGCCAAAGGCCTCGCGAGGGTTAAAGACCGTTGCGGGACCGTCGCCCTCGACGCCCAGCGTCAAATCCAGATGCCACTCGGCCATCCAGGAGCGCAGGTCGGCGGAGCACATGTGGTCGGCTTGGGCGCCCTCGGCGTCGTCCAGGTCAAAGCTATCGATACCCAGCTGGTTGGGCATGGTCACATAGGCGTCATCGGGCACGCGCTTGGCAATCCAGTGGTGGCCGCCAATGGTCTCGAGCCACCAGATCTCATCCACGTCGCTAAAGGCGATGCCGTTGTTCTCGTAGGTGCCATAGCGCTCGAGCAGGTCACCCAAGATGCGCACGCCGTCGCGGGCGGACTTGGCGTACGGCAAGACCAGGGTCACCATGTCCTCCTCGCCCAGACCACCGGGCTGTGCCGGAACATAGCCGTCCTCGCCCTCGTTGCCCTTGGCGGGCACGTAGTCGACGAGCGGGTCGGCACCGCGGACGCGCTCGTTGGTGGTGAGCGTCTCGGTTGCGGACATGCCCACGTTGAGCTCGTTGAATCCGGCCTCGGCCCAGATGCCGTGGCCCGGGACAACGTCGGGGACGCTCGTGTAACGCATGGGGTTATCGGGCAGCTCAACGGTCAGATGGCTCAGGACGCTCGTGTAGACGCGCGGCTGCTCGTCGGGATGCACCACGCGCATGCGCTTGGGCTCAAACACCCCGTTGGACGAGTCCTCGTTGCGGGCGACCAGCGTCGACCCGTCGTAGCTCGCGTTCTTACCAACCAAAATCGTTGTGCACGGCATGCGCATCCTCCTTGAGCGAAGAAATCAAACGGCAACAGTGTATCGCTTCGGCGCAAAAAGGGCGAAACCGCGACCCCTCGAGCCCCTTCGAGATCCCTGTGGTCAAAAAATGCCAAATATGAGTACTGTCACCAATTTAGTAGCAGCAAATTTCCTCATAACGAGTGCCGGAAATCCCCAATTGTCCAAAAACAAGACAACGTTATTCCCCATAGGTTCAATAAAATGGGCTACCAAAGAGAATGAATATCGTTAGGGAGTCCAAAAGACGTAAAACATATGTGACCATCTTGGCAACAGTACTCATATTTGGCGTTTTTTGCCCACGTGGTATATGGCTAACCCCTCAAACAGCCTAAAACGCCTATTTCGATGCGCACTCCGCCGCCTCAATCACGTGTTTGGCGAGAATCGCGGTGGTCACAGCCCCCACGCCGCCCGGCACGGGCGTGATGGCGTTAACGATCGGCTCCACAGCATCAAAATCGACGTCGCCGACCAGCTTGCCGGCGGCCTCATCCCAGTTGATGCCCACATCGATGATCGTCTGGCCCTCGCGAACCGCATCCGCACCAATCGTGCGCGCACGTCCAACCGCGGCAACAATAATGTCGGCAGAACGGCACTCGGCAGCCAAGTCGCGCGTATGCGTATGGCACGTCGTCACTGTGGCATTGCGAGCCGTAAGCATGGCGGCAACGGGACGGCCAATTACCAGCGATCGACCGACGACCGCGACCTTGGCCCCATCCAGCTCAACGCCGTAATGGTCCAGCAACGCCAGCACGGCCTCGGCCGTGCAAGGGGCAAAACCCTCGCCACGCCCCGAAAGCGTGGTAAGCAGCGAGGCCGGCGTCATGGAGTCAACATCCTTGGCAGGATCGAGTGCCGCGGCAACTGCATCCTCGTCAAGCCCAGCGGGCAACGGACGAAACAGTAGACAGCCGTGAACAGTCGAATCGGCATTGATGCCCTCAATAGCCGCCAGCAGCTCATCCTGCGAAACATCGGAGGGAAGCAATACGCGGCGAGCCTCAATGCCAACCTTCTCGCAGCGCTTGAGGGCACCGCGCTCGTAGGATAGATCGTCCTCGCGCTCGCCCACACGAACGATGACCAGCGTCGGAACAACGCCGCGCTTGCGCAGAACAGCACAACGCGCGGCAAGCTCCTCAGTCAACGCGCGGGCGACGGGAGCACCCTTCAACAGCTCTGCCATGGCTATCCCCTCTTCCTGGCGGCGTCGGCGGCGCGGCGCGCCAGAGCATCGGCGCGCGGCAGCCACGTATCCAGCAGTTCATCGCACGCCGCCTCGAGCTCCTCGGCGCGGGCACGGTCCTTCATAGACGTGGTGTTCGCAAAGAGCGTCAAGCTCGCGCCCTGCATAGCGGCGCGGCAGAACACGGCGCCGCATGCCACGTCGGACAGCAGCTGTCGGGAGCCCTTGTCCGCCATGTCCTCGAGCAGCGCCAGCGCACGCCCGCACGCATCCATAATGCGGTACGGCGGCATGGCTGCCACGTGCAGCGCATCCTGAATCGCAGCCGGTCGAGCCGGATCATCGCGCGGAATACCGTATGCCGCAGACACCTGGCCGTACGCACGAACGTCCTCGGCGACCAGACCCACAAGCTCCTGAGCCAGCTCGTCTGCCTGGGCAAACGCGTGCGTCAGATCGTCCGCGCGATCGGCAAGCGCGGGGTTCGTCGCGCCATAGCGAGCAACCATCCCGCACAGCGAGGCACCCAGTGCTCCCACAAACGCGCTCGCGCTACCGCCGCCGGGAACCGGCTCGCGTGCAGCCAACGCCTCGGCAAAACCGCGACAGGTTTTATCCATCATCTCTTGGCTCATCGAAACACCTCTGCCCACCGCGCCGGCCACCACGGGCCGCACGCATAATAAAAAATGGGACAACGACGCCAGGAAGCGGTTGTCCCATTCATCGATCTCATCCAAGCCAGTCTAGCCCATAAGACAAAGGCTGTCAGGAGCTCTGGCTATCGGCGTTTCCGATTGCCGGCTATAGGCGCGGATGCCTAGTCCACCTGAAACGTCGGCAGCAGCTTATCAATAATCTTCGACCCCATATCGCGATTTGCGGTCGAGTATTCCAGAGACGCCGTAGCGACCGTCGAGTCCGTGACAATCGTCTTTGTGTACGTAATCGTGTCGCCCTCGCGCCACGAGACCACGTACCAGTTGTCACCCTCTGCGGTATAGAGGTCGGCCTTGCCCGAGGTGTCCGCATCGACAAACATCTCGTGTGCAGTTTCGTCGTTAACGTTGACGTAGCCAGACAGGTTGATCACAAAACCCGTCTCCGGATCCTCATACCTGGCGCCACTGCCGCTGGGAGTATCTTCCATCTCAAAGCGATTGGGAATCGACATGCTATATGGATGCATGTCGTTCGTGTACGTATGCACGTCGGTCAGGTAATCGTTCAAATCAGCCGAACCGTAGTATGCCGACTCGTTCTCTGGAACGGCCTCGTCATCGGACGACGAGGATTCCTTAGACTTGGACTTGTCGCTCTTCTTCTTGGCAGAAGAATCTTTCTCGTCCGAAGACCCGGTATCGATCACCGAGATTTGCGTGTCAGAGCTCTTGGACCCGTTAAGCATCGTGAGCGCAAACACCGTGCCACCCCCAAGGAGTACCACGGCGGCACACGCCACCGCGATGACAATCGGAGCTTTGCTCTTAGACTTTTGAGGCGCGGGCGCGACCGGCGGCATCGACTGGGTCAGGCCCGGGGCAGGGGAAGGACCAGCGCCTGCAGATACCGGTGCAGAGCCACCCGCAAGCGAGGCCCCACAGTGCGTACAAAACGTCGATCCATCAGGCACTTGCTGTCCGCATTTTTGACAGAACATCGTTCGACCTTTCGTGGTTTAGCTTTTGTCACAGCCAAGTCTATACGCCCCCACCCAGGGCGCTGTTGCGCAACATGGAAAAGCCGATGTCGAGCCGTGCCGTCCCATGCGCCCAGTGCCCCAAACATGGGACACATGGCCCACCTTTCGAGACTCCCGGGCAGCACAAGCTGGGGCATATCTATAAATAAGGAACCCGTTGGGGCACGGTCGCGCAACGGCCGCAAGCGATGAACGGAGGTATCGCCGCACAGCACACAAAGACATCCGCCGCCAAACAATCAACGCTCCAACAACCCGCGGCGCCGTGATGTCACCGACAGACAAGGAGGACGCCACCATGAAGATAAAGACCCTATCGATCCTTTCCCTTTGCATCGCCCTCTTTGCCGCGTTTGCCCTTGTCGGCTGCGGCGGGAGCGCATCGGGCGGGGGCGGCAGCGCCGCTAAGAGCGAAAGTAAGGAAAAGGCCCCGGTTGCCAAGAAGACTGACTTCATTTGGTTTAAGGTCGAGATGCCCGAGAGCGTTGGTGTAAGCGACTCCGCTGGCAAGAATGCCGACAAGGTCCAGCTCACTTTCCCCGAGAACGAGAACACCACAGTCGACCGTTTCATCCCCGTTTGGCAAGAGAAGATGACGGCCGAAGAGTCCTTTGCAGAGCAGGCCGAAAGGCACACCGGAACGTTCCAGTGGGAGGATGGCGACCCCGTCGAGTACAACGGCAGAACATGGCTCACCGGAACGTGCAAGGACAACGGCGGCACTTATACCTACCTCTTTACCGACGTCGACACGGGAAGCGTCTATATCATGATTAGGAACGTCGACCTTCACGAGAAAGAAGCCGAGACGCTCCTCAACTCCATCGAGTTCCCCGACGACATCAAGGCGGCCGTCACCGAGGCCCGCGACGTCGAGATTTCGAGCATCGAGATCAAGTAGCAAGGGTTCGCGCACACCCGCACGAACGCCCCATTAAATGAACGGGCACCTCATCCCGGGGAGGGCCGACAGCACCGGCCCTCCCCTCTTTTGCGCCCGAACATATTGCCACTTAACGGCGCAAATCCGGCCCTCAGAATGGGACACATGGCCCACCCTAGCGAGCCGTCCACGCGTACAGTAAAGACAGGTAATCCATGGGCGGTTACAGATCGAGGAGGACACGACCATGAAAAAGAAGGCCTTTGCGATTCTCACCCTCTGCATCAGTCTCTTTGCCGCAGTTGCCCTGGTGGGCTGCGGTGGCAGCGGCGACGCTACCGGAAGTGGCGGTGGCGGCGGGGCAGAAAAGCCAGCCGTGGATATGAGGACCGACTTCATTTGGTTTAAGGTCGAGGTTCCCGAGGGCGTCGAGATTACCGACGTTGCCGGCGACACCGCCGACAGGGCCCAGTTTAAGTTCACCGAGAGCGAGCACGCCAGTGATCGCTTCATCCCCGTCTTCGACTCTGACAAGAACGCCGACGAGCTGTTCGACTACGAGGCAAAGTGGAATGCCAGCTTTGAGTGGACCGAGAATGACCCCGTCAAGTACAACGGCAAGACCTGGCGCAACGCTTCCTACACACACTCGGGCGGCGTGACGACCGAGTACTTCACCGACGTTGACGGTGGCAGCGTGTATGTGCGCATCGACAACGTCGAGGAGCACAAGGACGCCGTCGAGACCATGATGAAGTCTCTGGAATTTGCCGACGACATCGCCGAGGCCAAGACCGAGGCCATGGACGTCAAGCTCGACGATATCGAGATCAAGCGCTAAGTAACTGGCGAGCGCAGCGGGAAACACGGGCGCAGTGCTAACAAGCGGCGGTACCCCAGCGCTTCGTACCCAGGGAGGGCCGGTAAACCGACCCTCCCTTTCTTATGCCGGTAACCAACGAACGCGAGGATGCCGGACGCCGGAACCGCTCCAAATGTAGCAACAGTACGAAAACGACAAACACCCCAACACGTCCGCCCGCCGATTTATTGCGCCGCGCAGACAATTAAACCAGCATCTTTAAACATCTGAGCAGTATAGTGACCAAAACTATCGCATAACCGCACTCTACGAATGGAGAAGTTATGACCGAACACCACGCCATCAGCCGCCGAGCATTTACGTTGGGCCTTGGACTCGCGGCGTTGTCGCCACTTGCAAGCCTGCCCGAAACCGCGGCATTGGGCATTGGCCCACGAGCGGCATTTGCAGACGACGCTGCCACAGCGTCGGTCAGCCTCAACAATTTCGTCATTCGCCTTCGCCCCGCGGGCTATTTTCGTACCGCAAGCGTTAACGAAGACGGCAACGTCATCGGCAACGTCTGCCATCTGTTTAATGACGGCACGTCCAGCAAGCTCATCCTTGAGAACGTAACGACCAAGAATGACGATACAAACTGGTATGCTATCCGCACCTTGCTCAATTTCGAAGAGCATAAAAAGACGGGCTACAGCATTTGGTCGGTCGATGGCGACTCGGACAAAGACGGAAAGGTCATCCACGTATGGAGTGGCGAGCATGACGGCAAGCCCAGTCGCTCTTTTGCGTTCGAGCGTCAATCAAACGGAACCTATATCATCCGAGACCGCACGGTCGAGAAAGAAACCGAGAAAAAAGACATTAAGTACCTGGCAATAGAATCGAACGGCGAAGACCAGGACAACAATAAGATCTGCCATAAGAGTAAGAGTAAGAGCATTCCGTGGGAGCTCGAACTTATCGGTTACGACATGAAAAAGAACGATGCCACGGTTAGCAGCCTCGACTGGATTACGTACAGCAGCTACGTCGACGGACCATGTTGGATGAAATACGTCGACGACAACAAGTTCCTCGACGAGCTGAGCATCCCGGGCACGCACGATTCGGGCACCTGCAGCGTGGACAACGACACTGAGCCCCAATCCTCGCAAGTAAAATGCCAGCAGGATTACATTCCCACGCAGCTGCTCGAAGGCATTCGCTATTTTGATATCCGTCTCGGAAAGGGCGACAACCCTGGCATCGACCATGGGATGTACTACCTGCTCAAAAAAGACGCGTACTTTTTGCATCTTTCCGATGCCATAGGCTACTTCAAAACGTTTTTGAACGAAAACCCGACAGAAGCGCTCATCATGCTTGTATCACGAGGCAACGACGAGGCTACCGACGAAAGTGTTACGACGGCTTTCGCCAAGGTTTTGGACGACAACCCCAAACTGTTCTATACGTCGAGCCGCGTTCCCACACTGGGCGAGGTGCGCGGAAAGATCGTCCTGCTACGTCGATTTGGACTCGACGGCGACAGCGTAAGCGGCCACACGTGGGGACTCGACCTCACCGAATGGGATAACAAAATCGCAGTGCACACCGACAGCAGTTCCATGTGTCTCGTCCAAGACGCGCGGGGCTTTGAAGCCGCGGGGGAAACAGGCGACAAAGAGCCCTATTGCACCAAGGTATACGCCCAGGACAAGTACAAACTCACGGGAACCGACAAGCTCAGCTGGGTCGATAATGCGCTGAAGGAAACGACCGGGCGCACGCGCAACGAGGTAGATGTCGAGGACGATAACGGGGCCAAGGAGAAAGTCCTGGAGCGTTGCTGGTCTATCAACTACACCAGCTGCACGGGCTTGTCGCACGGAGGCAATCCTTTTACCTCGGCACGAGTAGTCAACGAGCATCTGTATAAGAGCCCGTACATCAATCCCAGCGGCATCGAGGATACAAAGTCAGATTACCTCAAGCACATTGGCATCATCGCATCCGACTTTGTTGATGCGGCGCTGGCCCGGAGCATCTACCAGCGCAATTACGATACGGAGCACAAGCAGACGGCTTCGTACTATCTCCCGTACTATCTCCCGACCCGCATGCGCATGACGTACGGCGACTCGCTGAGCGATGCCTCGCTCCAAGATGGCAAGACCGTTGGCGAGGGCCATTTCCGCCTTGTCGACAGCAGCAACGTACTCAACGTAGCGGCCTCGGGACATGCGTTTGCCATCGAATATGTGGATGTCGACGCCCTGGGCAACGAGACTGTTACGGGGCTGCAGGGCCCTGTGCCCATCGATATCGATCCACGTGCGCTGACGCCTCATTTTGAGGGACTCGAAGGCCTTAAGGCCGGCGAAGACGTGCGCGCCAAGATTGCGGCATCACTCGAGGGCAAGCTCGAAACCGATGCCTGCACGGCCCAGCTCGAGTTTGTGCACGACGCGGACGGCGCTCCGGGCACGGCAATGGCCGAGGGCGAAACATTTGCCGCAGGAACGTACTGGGTACGCGTGAACGGTCTCTTGGGCGACGCGGCGCAGAACTACACGCTCGCCAGCGACGGAGCCGCAAGCTTTACCGTTGCAGCCTCGGGCAACGCGGGCGGCACCGGCAGCGGCACGGGTTCCAACGCAGGCGGCGCCGACAAGAACGGCAAGAGCAACAAGAGAGACCAGGGCAAGAGCTCGGGCGGAAAGCTCGCCAACACGGGCGACGGCTCTGGCGTTGCCGCCGGGCTCGCTGCCGCCGCCGTGGCGACAACGGTCGCAGGTGCAGCAATGCTTGCCAGTGACCGCGACAATACCGAGGACGTTAACGAATAGGTAAGCCAGTCTTTTGGGCGCATTAACTCAATCGGGGCGCAGAATACCGTTCTGCGCCCCGATTTTTACCTTGGCCCGAACGCCGCTATCGGCTACATCACCATGTTCAGCGCTTTCACAAATTCCTGGGCCTTCGCACGGCTACTCAGGCTAAAGACGCAAGCGGTCAACAGCCTGTTACGCAGGAAAACGTCGCGACCCTTGATCCTGTTGACCCCCGTGATGTCCTTAAGGTAGACAATCTCGGTGTGCCTGCCGCCAAAAGTGCCCTTCTTGAGCACCTCGATACGATTGGGGTAGATCTTAACGTCTTTAAACCTACCCGAACCTTTGTCCTGGAATAGCAGCGTGTTGTTGTCCATACGCGTCACTCCCGTGGGGTTCGCTAAAACTGTCTCTATTGCCACATTTTAGTCACCGCAAGGCTCCCATGCGAAGGTGCCAGACAGCACAGCAATTCGTGTCCGCGCGAGGCTTTAAACTAGATGCGATAAAGATGCATTCCACAAGAGGAAAGTGGGGCGACAGTGATGGGCGAACTGGTAAACCGTGGAGAATCGGCAATCGTGCCCGAAGGTTTTTACAAGCAGGTTTCCTCGATTCTCAACGCCGCTCGCGACAAGGCCTATACCGCCGTTAACTTTGCGATGGTTGAGGCGTATTGGGAAATCGGCAAGAGCATAGTTGATGAGCAGGGCGGAGAGGAGCGCGCCAGGTATGGAGAGGCGCTGCTCAAGGCCCTCGCAATCAGACTTACCAAGGATTTTGGTAAAGGTTTTGAAGCAAGAGAGCTGCGCAAAATGCGTCAGTTCTATCTTGCATTTCCAATTCGGGACTCACTGCGTCCCGAATTGAGCTGGACACATTACCGCAGGTTAATACGCATTCCTGACCCCGAAGCTCGCACCTGGTACATGAACGAATGCGCCGACTCTCGCTGGAGCACGCGCCAGCTCGAACGCCAGATCAACACCATGTTCCGCGAGCGCCTACTTGCCAGCAAAGACAAGGAGGCTGTCACCCAAGAAATCCAAAAGAGCGCCCCAGCTCGTCGCCCCGAGGATATCATCCGCGATCCATATGTACTGGAGTTTTTAGGTTTCTCGGACGATACTGCGTTTCGCGAGAGCGATCTAGAGCAGGCGCTCATCACACATCTTCAGAAGTTCCTGTTGGAGCTTGGCCGTGGCTTCGCTTTCGAGGCGCGCCAAAAGCGCATCACCTTTGATGGGCGCCATTTCTATATTGACCTTGTTTTTTACAACTATCTGATGCGCTGCTTCGTGCTCATCGACCTTAAGACCGATGACCTTACGCATCAGGACCTGGGCCAGATGCAAATGTATGTGAACTACTACACGCGTGAGCTCATGAACGAAGGCGACAATCCGCCCATAGGCATCGTGCTCTGCGCGGACAAAAGCGATTCGATCGTCGAGTACACGCTGCCCGAAGACAACGACCAAGTGTTTGCCGCCAAATACCTGCCGTATCTTCCAAGCAAGGAAGAGCTGGCGCGCGAGCTGAGTGCCGAGTACCGCGCCATCAACGAAGCGACTAATGGCGAAGTGCAAGGATAGCAGCACGTTGCGACCGAAACCACCGCAGCCGTCGCAGGCGCACCCGCGGTTGAGGCGCACGCTACAAAACAATACCGGTCATGGACGCCGGCGATGACATCCTTGCCGTGGCTGGCAAGCGTGACCCGACAGGTAAAAACGCGACCTTCGTCTGATGTGGGCCCATTGGCTGCCACAGAAAAGGGCCGGTTGCAGCCGGCCCTTTAGACGATAGCACCTGCGTTGCCCGCGCTTCCGAAGTGTGACTAGCTGAGGAGCGGGTTCCGCGGCACAACCTGATTTTACCCAGCGAGACGGCTCTTTTGCAGCCGTTCCACTGTTTATTTACATCTACTTCCTGTTAAACGACCGGACAGTAGCTCGCGTTCCCCTACTTCCCAAAAATCGCCGCTAACAAGCCCTTGCGTTTGGGCTTTTCCTCTCGGTAGGAGCCCTCGGCCGCGGCTGCCACCTGCCGCGGCTGTTCGCCACCCCCGCGGCGCACGATCTGGTATAGGAACGGCGATTTAACGTATTTGACCTCGATAGGCGTGGCGTGCACGGTGCTTTCGTTCGACAGATGCAGGCTCGGGTTGAGCGGCGCCACGATATGCGTCTCGCGCTTGTCGCTAAACACCACCGCGGCCGCGCGACCCGTCTGGCCGTTCACGGCGATGCGCACCTGTTCGCCGTCGCGACTGTCCGTTGCTGGGCGATCGACAAAGTAGACCGGCACCATCACCAGACCGTCTTTGTGCTTGCGGGCCTTGCGTGCCCACGTGCGGATGCTCTTTTTATTGAGCCCCAGGGCTGCCTCGGCATCGTTGCCCGCAATATCGAGCGCCAGCTTGTCAATGACCACCTGGTCCTTAGTGGACGCATCGACGGAGACGACGCGGAAGTCACCTTCCTGCATGGCGGGATCGAACGGCCCCACCTTGCCAAAGTCCCACGGCTCCAGAATACCCATAAGGCGAACGTCCAGGTAGTTGGCCCTGGGATATGCCCAATCGAGCACCTCGTAGTACACCAGGGTCTCCTTGCTCAGGCCCTT
This sequence comes from uncultured Collinsella sp., assembly GCA_900556515.1. Taxonomy (GTDB): domain Bacteria; phylum Actinomycetota; class Coriobacteriia; order Coriobacteriales; family Coriobacteriaceae; genus Collinsella. The sequence continues at coordinate 910 of USPH01000002.1, read as the reverse complement.
GCCTGGGAAGGACGCCATCATGCGCAGGTCCGCCAGCGCCATGGGGAAATAGAAGAGCATCATGTCGTTTTGAATCGCGTCTTCCACGTCGTGCCCGGCAAAGGCATCCGGGTACTGACGCACCAGTTGCAGCGCGTTGGCACGCGCTTGCTGTGGGGAAATCTCACACGGAATACCCTGCTCGGGAACGTATTCGGCACCCACGCCCATGGTCAGGCGCTTGCTAAACGTGCCGGGTTTGAGCAAGTCGGCCACACCAATCTTGTTGCCGCAGGACGGACATTCGAACACGCGCTGGGTGGACTCGCCCTCAAAGGACGCGCCGCAGAAGGGGCAGGGAATGCTCACGTGTGTGGCCTCTTGGAACTCCTGCGCCGTCCCGCGATCTTCCCACAGCAGATGCTCCAGAACCGACTGATTGCGCCAGTGCGAATTGAAGAAATACCATTCCGGGTCCTCCGGACGCTCGAGCTGCGAGACATGCGTGAGCTTGAGCAACCCGTCAACCACCGTCAGCGGTGTATGGCGAATGCCCAAAGCGCTTTTAGGCTCCCCAGCGTCCGCTTGCCACGGGATGACCGTTCCGCAATAGGCGCACTCAAAGCTGCGTTTTGCCTGGTGCGAATACATGGGGCCGCCGCAGTTTTGGCATTTAATGGCAAACATCTCGTCCATGGAAACTTCCTCCTTTGCACAGGGGCTGTCGACATTAAGTATGTCGAGCAAACAGGCGCGTGCCCATACCCATGTGGCCCAAAATGGAGCACTCGCACGGACGAGAAGGCGCAGCGGGCTCGAAGCCGCGCGGACAGCCGCTCGTCTCCGCCCCGTGCCCGTTAGCGCTGGCAGACCATTGCTGCATTTTCTGAGCATCGTCGCACGACGCGTCCGTGCGAGCTACACTATCCCC
>USPH01000001.1 GCA_900556515.1 uncultured Collinsella sp. | reverse complement strand
CTATACGCCGCACCAATTGAACTTGAAGCCTCCGGCAACGGGGGCTTTTCTTTTACGCCGGCACCGCACGGATTCGAACCTCGGTCGAGGCGCGAGCATCTTAATCATCACTTCGTAAAATTTTTCCAAATTGTCGCTTGACCCATCGAGGGGTCACGTGCATAATAATCCGTGCGTTGCGGCGTTACCTCAGCTGGATAGAGGGTCTGACTACGAATCAGAACGTCATAGGTTCGAATCCTATACGCCGCACCAATTGAATTTTAAAGCCTCCGGTAACGGAGGCTTTTCTTATATCGCGATGCGTCGAAGATCGCATCAAGTGGTCAAAATGAGTAAAAATCAAATTCAATAACTTTTTTTGAAAAACGCTTGACCTTTATTCAGTCCATGTGCATAATAATCAACAAGTCGCGGCGTTACCTCAGCTGGATAGAGGGTCTGACTACGAATCAGAACGTCATAGGTTCGAATCCTATACGCCGCACCAATTGAACTTGAAGCCTCCGGCAACGGGGGCTTTTCTTTTATGTCGCCGCTGCATGGATTCGAACCTCGGTCGAGGCGCGAGCGCCAAGAAAACGCGGGGCGTTTTTAGCGAGCGGGCGAGCACGCCGGCAGGCGGGCGAAGCCGGTGCGGATCCGCGCAGCGGATGCGCGGAATCCTATACGCCGCACCATTTGAGATTAAAGCTCCCGGCAACGGGGGCTTTTCTTTTACGTAAGCACTGCATGGATTCGAACCTCGGTCGAGGCGCGGGCGTGAAGCGGACGATTTCTTATCGACTCGTGTAAGATTCCGAGTAGATGTCGCGACTTATTCGCGACCACTCCTTCTTCAAGCGACCGATCAGGGTGATATTTCGTGGCAGAGCGTCCGACATACAAGCTCAGGTTTCTCGATCCCAAGAAGCGCTTTCCGGCGATGCCCGAGCAGCCTGCGGGACGCTCATATGGCGTGGTCTGGAAACTCTTTGGCGAGGATCAGCATGAATCTTGTTATGTCGTCGAGTTCGTTGGCAAAAGTCATGTGTCGCTTTTGGGCTACGTAAGCGTTTCGGGTGAGGTGTACAAGGTGGACCGCCCCGTCAGCGAGGCTCCGCTGCCCAACGATCCCGACATGGAACTGGTCCTTGACGAGTCGGATTCCAGTATTGGTGAGATTATGGTAAGGGAAGCCAACGGTGCAATGCGCGCGTGTGCGCAAACTGCCGGCTCTCCCGAAGGCCCCATGCGCGAGCAGTCCGACCACGAGACATGGAATTCGACTCGCGCCCTTCCTTACGGCGAGTTCATGGCCTCGATGTTCTTGCGCTACGTGATATTTGCCAACTCCGAAAGCGCTATTGTGAACACGGCGGACGCCGGCGGACTCGACGAGGGTATGCAAAACGTTGTCGACAAGATCAAGCTCGTAAAGTTGCCCGAGCCGGTCGAGGTGTTTTTGGGCTTTAACACGGCACCGCTCCCCGATGCTATCGAGACGCTGCTCTACCGCGTTGACCATGCCGAGAATCCGAGCGGTATCGAGCGCTATGCCGCCGCCCTTATGAGCGAAATTGACTTGCCCCGCCTGCGCACCATCGCTGCCAAGTCCGAGATGAGCCTGGCTCGCATTGATCGCTCAAAGATTTTCTATCTCAATTTTGATCGTAGCCTGTTGGACCAGGACGAGATTGACATGCTGCTTGCCATCGAGTGCCGTCTCAACCGCCTCTCCGGCATCCTTGAGCGCATCGGGGCCGGATTGGTCCCTGCGGCATCCTCGCCGAGCCTTGAGGGCTGCGCGCTCTTTGATGCGTGGCATATCGCCAAGACGACCAACGATGTTCCCCGACTGCTCGATACGGCTTCGAGCGATAACCCGTGGGGCAAGCCGGGTACGGTGGCTTGCCAGCCGGGCGGCGAGTGGGACGTGCGCACCCGTTTTGCGCGAATCGTTGAGGCGCTCAACGTGGTCACGCGGCTCGACTATACCTATCGGGCAAACGTTGCCGAGGGGATTATGCTCGTTCGGTTTGGGCAGTCTGTCGTTGATGCCATGCCGCAACGTGAATACGACGCTCAGGATGACGCCTGGCGCGAGCTGGACGAGGACACGCGCGCGATCTGGGCCGCGGAGCACGATGCGCGCGTGGCACTCACGCTTGCGGCAGCGTGTTTTGCCGCGGGCACCTGCATTACGCGCTGCTGTGTGCAGATTGCTGCTCCCGACAGTGAGCAGGGCGAGCGCGTTGTCACAACGTATTTCTTTGGGCGCGCGGCCTATCTGGCCGATTGCGTGTCTGTCGCCAAGGATCTTGAGAGCATGGACATGGACGATATGCCGTGCAAGCGTGTGCTTGAGGCGTATGAGTCAACCGCTCCGGAGACGATTGAGCCTGCGGAGGTTCATACTCGTCCGCGTGATGACCATCGCACGCTGCCGCCGGCGCTGCGCGATCTGCTACTTGCCGATACGGCTGACGAGTTGGAGGTCATGGAAGAGGACGACGACCCATACGTGGCCCGTGTTGTTGAATTGCGCGAGCAGGTAAAAGTCGACCGTACAGGTGCTTTTGAAGGCTTTTCCCGTCTTGTCGAGGAGTTGGAGGCTAAGTGCACTGTCGCCGAGCTTTTGGCGACAGGTCCGGTTCAAACGCAGTTTTGCGATAACCAGCTGGTGCGCATGGTGCTACCGGTGTTGGAAGAAGACCGCTCTGTGCGAATCCTTCGTGCGCCCGATGCGCTGTACTTTGCCCAGCACGAGATCTGCAGCTTTTATGCCGAGCAAGAGGACTTTGAACGAGCGCTGCCCGAGGTGCGCCATCTTTACGATCTGGCGCGCTCGTCCATGCAATCGCACTTTGCGCTCATCAACGTGCTTGCGCGTCTGGAGCGCTTTGACGAGATTATCGAGGTGGCGCGCCACGGCCTACGTATTGCCAGCGATCGTTCTGCAATTGGCTACCTGTTCTATCGCTTGGCGTTTGCCTATTGGAATTGCGATCAGCTCGACCTGGCGCTGGCTTGTTACCGTCTGGTGCCGCGCGGCGAGGAGTCGGGCAGCAGCGCGCTGGAAGAAATGCAGGGCCTTATGAACGAGATGGGCGTCAGCGAGCCTCCGACGTTCGAGGAGGCGGTCGAGACCATCCGCAAGGCTGGACTTGAGCTGCCGCCAGTGTCCGCCGTGACGAATCAGCTGGCAGATGCCGCTGTGCAACTGGTCGACAACGGCTTCTTTTTCCTGGCGCGCGGTTGCATCTTCCAAATGTGGCGCACCATGGGCAATGATGAGCTCGGCTCCCTCAACCGCTCGCTGGGGTAGGGGCGATATAGAGGGGCCGCACCGCGCTATTTGTATCGGCGCGGGCGGGAGGACCCGACAGAATCGGTAAGGCATAAAGCCTCCGAGCCTGCTAAAACTGTTAAACTCTGCTAAAGTTGCTAAACTTTGTTAAAGTTGTTAAAACTGGCAGAGGAGGTCGAATGTCAAAAGCTATTAATCCCTTTAAGCCAACAGCGGGCATGAATCCACCTGAGCTTATCGGACGCGACGCTGTTTTGGATGACTTTGCCGAAGCTCTTGAGAATGGCCCTGGTGCCCCCGATCGACTCATGCGCATCTCGGGTGTCCGAGGCACGGGTAAAACGGTGCTCCTCAACGCATTGGGCGATCTTGCGCGCAAAAAAGGATTCGAGGTTGTCGACGTCGCCTCAAATGCCGGTTTTTGTGACAGAATTCTCGAGGCTCTGCAGCGAAATGTTCGTCTTGCATCAATGTCGATTTCCCCATCGATTTTAGGAGTCAGCCTTGGCTCCGTAGAGCTGTCGAAGTCAGCCTCTCATCTGGGGGAGGCGATGTACGATGCCGCGAAGCGAGGTGGTTTGCTCATCACACTCGATGAGATTCAGGACGCCTCAACTGAGGAAATGCGCGAGCTGGGTAATGAAATGCAGCTCTTGATTCGCCAAGGGGCGAATGTCGCCTTTGCATTCGCTGGTTTGCCAACCTCGGTGGATGGCGTGGTGGTGGATGATACGTTGACGTTCCTTCAGAGGGCGAAGCATATCGAGCTCACGCGGCTTTCAGATTTTGAAGTCGGCGGATCGTTTGAGGATACGATGAGGCGTGCGGGCAAGGAACTCGACGAAGGCGTTGCTGAGCTTTTAACAAAGGCTTCGGCAGGCTATCCCTTTATGGTCCAGTTGGTCGGATATTACGCTTGGCAGGTTGCTGCGCGCAGCGGGTCGGAGAGCGTGAGTGAAGAGGCGGCTCGCAAGGGTGTCCAGGCGGCTCTTGATAGTTTCAATGCCATGGTGATTGCCCCCGCGCTGCGCAGGGTGTCGGAGCGGCAGTTTCAATATCTCGCGGCGATGGCGCAATGCGAAGGCGGCGAGATTACGAACGGTGATATTGCCAAAAAGATGGGATTGCCGGCGAATAAAGTCGGGTCGTATCGCAAACGTCTGATCGATACGGGACTGATTGAGCCTGCCGGCTACGGCTGTGTTTCGTTTGCAATTCCGTACATGCGCGATTATCTGTTGGAGACCATTCGAGCGGACTAATAAAGACTGGAGGCATCGACGCCGCCGCTGTGGTTGCCCCCGCATCTTTGTCTCAATCTGTAACATCTAGAGGGGATTACGGCATGCAGGTGTTTCAGATTGAGACATTTGCGGATGGCGCTGACTGTTTGTCTAAATCTGTAACATCTGGACGAAGATTCGGCCTGTAACTGTTACAAATTGAGATGATTGGCTGAGACGTCTACTGGCAAATCGGAATCGCTCCAAAATTCCCCCTTGCCCATCCTTGGCTGTTTGGTTACTATAGAACGGCTGTTACGGAGAGCTGACCGAGAGGCCGAAGGTGCTCGCCTGCTAAGCGAGTATGCCCCAAAAGGGCATCTGGGGTTCGAATCCCCAGCTCTCCGCCAGTTTAACTTTACAGAAGGGTCCCATCGGGGGCCCTTTTTTATTATCGAGAAAGGGCGCTGGGGATTCGAACCCGAGAGGGCACGGGCGTTAAGCAAACGCGAAAGCGTTTGTAGCCCGTGGGCGAAAAGCCGCCAGGCTTTGAAGCCGGAGGGCATGCGTAGCATGCCCGGACATCCCCAGCTCTCCGCCAGTATGACTTGAAAGAAGGGTCCCATTTGGGGCCCTTTTTTAGTTGAACCACGTTAGCTGGGGATTCGAACCCTCAAAAAAAGAGGCATCCTTTCGGACGCCTCCTTTCAGTGGGCTGATTATTCTTGCGCTCTACACCTCAGGAGCCTTGGCGACGGTCTCGCTCTCTGCCGCAAGTGGGCGGTTGTCGATGCGGCGGCCCAAGCGATCGAGCTTCACGAGCAGCCATTCAATGGGATTCGGCCCCGAGCCTTCCTCGTCGGCAACCAAATCCACGACGGCAATCTTGGTGCCATCCTGCCTGAGTGTAACGCTGCCTACCTTGTCGCCCATATGCACCGTGCCCGAAAGATCGTCGTAGCTAACCTTTTCGGTCACCTCGCCGGCAAGAGAAAACACGGTCGCTTGCGCCGTGGGATCGGCGAGCGTGGCGTCGATTGTCTTATCCGTCCAGTCGGTTTGACTAATGCGCGCCATAAGCGGGTTGCCGTTGGCGGTCTTTTCTTGCGTGTTGGCGATTGCGACCGTCACCTTGTGGTCGTAGTACCAGTTGGCAAGGGTGGCGGTATCGGTAAAGCGCTGGTCGGTGGTGGTGGAGTTCAAAACGACGGTGTAGATCTCGTCGCCGTCGCGGTTGTAGGCGCTCGTAAAGCAATAGCCTGCATCGTCGGTGGTGCCGGTCTTGCCACCGATGTTGCCATCTTGGCCCAGCAAATAGTTATGCGTGTCCATGGAATGCGAATGGTCGGTGCCGTCGGCGCCCGTGACCTCGATCAAGGAATCCTCGCTCGCTACGACCTCGCGGATCGTGTCGTTTTTCATGGCCTCCTGCATCATCAGCGCTACGTCGTGTGCGGTTGAGTGCATATCGCCAGCCCACTCATCAAAGTCCAGACCATGCGGGTTTTCAAAAAGCGTACCGGTGCAGCCGAGCTTCTTAGCGCGCTCGTTCATGGCCTTCACAAATGTGGCCTCGGCGTCTTTGGTCTTAGGGTCGATCTTCTTGCCCACATATTCGGCGAGCACGATGGCGGCGTCGTTGCCCGAGGGAATCATCAGGCCGCGCAGTGCCTGCTCCACGGTAAGCTCGTCGCCTTCGAGCAAGCCGGCGGTCGAATTACCCACGGTGGCTGCGGCGTTGCTCACCGTGACCTTCTCGTCCATCTTGCAATTCTCGACGGTTAGGATTGCGGTCATGACCTTGGTGATCGAGGCAATCTTGACCTGCTCATCGGCGCCGCGCCCATAGTAGACGGTGCCGTCTTTGCCCATGACGAGGGCATTGGTCGCATCGATATCGGGCAGGTTTTCGGCCGTGATGCCGCGCGCATCGGCGGTTTTGCCGCAAACATTGTCGGTCGTGAGCACTTGGGCGCCGGCGACGGTGGGCGCGCCAGCGGCAAGGGCGATAGCGCAGACAAAGCCGGCGGCAAGCTGGGCTGAGCGCTTTGCAAAAGAGGTGAGGGACTTCACAGATTTCGCTTTCGACGGGATGGTCTCTTCTGAAACTAGAGTATATCGTTTGCCGGCGTCGGCGATCATCGCGTGCGCGCTTGGTCCACATCCGCACCCGAACGGGCACAAGGGTGCTTAAGGCCGACTTAATCACCCACGCTTGTTGTGTGTGGCGTGCGTCGCCTCAGGCATAATGGAGCGCGAGAGGAGCACGCATGAACGAGCGCATTTTGGTAGTTGATGACGAGAAGGCCATCGCCGACTTGGTTGGCATCTACCTTACAAAAGAGGGCTTTGATGTCCAGATTGCCTATAGCGGGGCCGATGCTGCCAAGGCGATTTTGGAGCAGGAGTTCGATCTGGCGCTGCTTGATGTCATGCTGCCCGATATCGATGGGTTTGAGCTGCTGCGTACGATCCGTTCCAGCCATACCTATCCCGTGATCATGCTGACGGCGCGCGATGCCCAGCAAGACAAGATCGGGGGCCTTTCGCTTGGCGCGGACGATTACGTGGTTAAGCCGTTCCGTCCGCTGGAGCTCATCGCGCGCGTGCACGCTCAGCTTCGCCGCTACACCAGCTACGGTAGCCGTGCACAGGCGGCTGAGTCGCCGACCATTCAGCTCGACGGCTTGGAGATCAACCGCGATGCTCGTTCCGTGACAGTGGACGGTTCACCGGTTCGCCTCACGCCCACCGAGTATTCAATCTTGCTGTATCTGGTCGAGCATCGCGGCAGCGTGGTGGCCGTGGAGGACCTGTTCCGCGCGGTGTGGAACGAGGACTTTATGCCCGGCTCCAACAATACGGTGATGGTGCATATTCGCCACTTGCGCGAAAAGATCGGCGACGACGCACAAAAGCCACGCTTTATCAAAAACGTCTGGGGCGTCGGCTACATCATCGAATAACGCTTTTCGCTTGTGAGGATCTTGATATGACAAAAGACGATAGGCAAGCGTTCGAGGTGCCCGATCGGCTCTTTGAATACGTGAGGTTGGTCGTCGACAACCGCGCGCTTGCAACGGTGCTGCTCTTTTTGCTGAGCCTGCTGCTGATTGGCATCGACAACATCGTCGGAATCTTGGCGGTGCTGCTTGTCGGCTTTTTGCTGATCGATCGATTTGAGATCGTGTGCCGCTGCGTGGTGATTGGCGGCGCCGCGTGGGCCATGACGTTGGCGATTGGCGCCATGGCGCTCGGCGGCATCGAAGGGCCGGTGCTGTTCGATGCCGGCTTTGTATTCAACATGCTTGGCTTTGTGCTGGCGCTTGCCGTGTGTGTGCTGTTCTTGTGCGGCCGCACCCTGTACTACCAGGGCTACGAGCAGGGCGAGCAGCATGCCGATTGTGTGCTGGCCGCTCGTATTCAAGATCGCCTGATCGATCACCCCGACACCTGGGACAACATCGACGGCGACTTCTTGGAGGTCGAGGGCGCCCTTAACCGCGTGCGTGACCGTGAGCGCAAGGTGCAGCAAGCTCTGCGTGACGAGTCGCATCGCAAGGACGATCTGGTCACGTACTTGGCACATGACCTACGCACCCCGCTTGCCAGTGTGGTGGGCTATCTTTCGCTGCTGCAAGAGGCTCCTGAGCTGCCGGTTGAGCAACGTGCGCACTTTACGGGCGTGGCTCTCGACAAGGCGCACCGGCTCGATGTGCTCATCGAAGAGTTCTTCGATATCACGCGCTTTGACTTCCACGATATCGTGCTCACGCGCGGCTATGTTGATCTGGGGTTGCTGCTGGCTCAGGTGGCTGACGAGTTCTATCCCATCCTCAACGAGCAGCATAAGGAAGCCCAAGTTGATATTCGCGAGGACCTGACGGTGCTCGTGGATGGCGACAAGATGGCCCGCGTGTTCAACAACATCATGAAAAACGCCGTCGCCTATAGCTATGAGGGCTCGACTATCACGATTGAGGCCAGGCGCCAAGACGACGGCGGCGTGCGCGTGCGCTTTATTAATCAGGGCGATCCCATCCCTGCGGCTAAGCTCAAGGTGATCTTTGAGAAGTTCTATCGCCTGGATGCGGCGCGTGCGACCAATCGCGGTGGTGCCGGTCTGGGCCTTGCTATTGCCAAGGAGATCATCACGGCACACGGCGGTACCGTTGCATGTGAATCGACGCCCGAACACACGATATTCACCATCGAGCTGCCCGCCGCATAGCCAGCGTGCCCTTACAAACACTTGACAATGTGCTCACGTGCGTATGAGCCACGATTCCTACTATCGATACTGCTGAATTGATATCGATATGGAGGTATGCGGTATGACGGCTGCTGCGGCGATGGAGCCTACAGAGCTTGAGGAGCTCATGGAGGCGCAGGCTGAGGCCGCGCACGAGCGCGAGGTTGGGGATGCGACTCGCCCCACGGCAGAGGATCTTGCCGCCTCGCCGACGCGCATCGACGTCGAGGGCCTCGACCTGTTCTATGGCGACCATCATGCGCTCAAGGACGTGAATATCAAGATCCGCGACAAGCAGATCACCTCGTTCATCGGGCCTTCGGGCTGCGGAAAGTCAACGTTGCTGCGCTGCTTTAACCGCATGAACGACGGCATCAAGGATTGCCGCATCGAGGGCAAGATTGCGCTCGATGGTCAAGATATCCTGGGCGATTACGACATCTGCCGCCTTCGCCAGCGCGTGGGCATGGTGTTTCAGCGCCCCAACCCGTTTCCCATGAGCATCTACGACAACGTCGCGTACGGTCCTCGCGGCATGGGAGTGCGTGACCGCGTCGTGCTCGATGAGCTGGTCGAGGACTCCCTGCGTCGCGCTGCCCTGTGGGACGAGGTCAAGGACAAGCTCAAAGAGTCGGGCCTGGGTCTTTCGGGTGGACAGCAGCAGCGCCTGTGCATCGCCCGCGCGCTTGCCGTGCAGCCCGACATTCTGCTGATGGACGAGCCGACCTCGGCACTCGACCCTGTGTCGACGCTGGTGGTTGAGCAGCTGGCCTGCGAGCTCAAGGAGACATGCACGCTCGTGGTCGTGACGCACAACATGCAGCAGGCCGCGCGTATTTCCGATTCGGTCGCGTTTTTCTTGCTGGGTGAGTTGGTGGAGCACGCGCCCACCGCGCAGCTCTTTAAAAATCCGACCGATCCGCGCACGGCGGATTATTTGACGGGACGTTTTGGCTGATACCATCTAGTAAAGGTACCTTTAGGGTTAAGATGCGGTCATGCCGGCCGCAAAGGGGTTCAACATGATCTATTACGTCGAGGACGATGACAACATCAGGGATTTGACGGTCTATGCGCTGCGCAAGCAGGGAATCGAGGCCGAGGGCTTTTCGTGCGACGGCGAGTTTAAGGCCGCCGTGGCGCGACGGGTACCCGATGCTGTCCTGCTCGACATCATGCTGCCCGATACCGATGGTTTGGCGATTATGCGTCGCCTGCGCGCCGACCGCCTGACGGCGACGGTGCCCATCATGATGCTTACTGCCAAGGACACCGAGCTCGACAAGGTGATGGCGCTCGATGGCGGTGCCGACGATTACCTGACTAAACCCTTCTCGCTCATGGAGCTCGCCAGCCGCTGCCGCGCACTGCTGCGTCGCGGCGGCATGGTCAAGCAGGCGAGCGATGTGCTCAGCGTGGGCGACATCGTGCTCTCGCCCAGCCATCGCGAGGTGACCGTTGCCGGCGAGCCGCTTAAGCTCACCCTGCGCGAGTTCGACCTGCTCGAGTACCTCATGCGCAAGCCCGGCGTGGTTTTTACCCGCGAGTCGTTGCTGCAGAGCGTATGGGGTTGGGACTTCGACGGCGGTTCGCGCACCGTTGACGTGCACGTGCAGACGCTTCGCCAAAAACTGGGCGAGCATGCCAGCGCCATCGAGACCGTGCGCGGCGTGGGCTACCGCTTGGCCGAGCCTTCTGCCGGTGATGGTGCCGAAGGTGACGACACCGCGGCCACCGCATCGGAGGAGTAACCCGTGGTCTTCGCCCCCCAGGGAAAACATACGCTGTCGCACCGCGTTTTTGTGACGATCTTTGTCTGCGCCATGGCGGTTATCGTGGCGTTTACGGTGCTGGGTGCGTTCTTTGTGCAAAACACCTTGGCGGATGCCACGAGTGCCAATCTGGCGCAGGAAACCGAGCTCATTGCTGCCGCTCTCGACGAACAGCAGGAGCCCATCCCGTTCTTGCGTAGTCTCGATCGCGAGGACTTGCGCATCACGCTGATTAACAAGGATGGATCGGTTGCCTACGACAACGAGGCGTCGCCTTCCACACTGCCCAACCATGGCGATCGCCCCGAGGTCATCGAGGCCTTTGAGAATGGTTCGGGTTCCGCGGAGCGCGCAAGCTCTACGCTCGACGAGATTATGCTGTATCGCGCCGTCGCCCTTGATAACGGCCAGGTTGTCCGCTTGGCGCAGGCCCAGCCTGGCGTTGCATCGATTTTGCTGTCGATGGTGGCGCCGATGCTGCTTATCGCAGCAGCGGGCGCGGTACTCTCGTTTTTTATGGCGCGCCGCGAGTCCCGTGCCATCATCGCGCCGTTGCAAGAGGTGGATTTGGACCACCCACGCCGTAGCTATGAGCACGCCTATGCCGAGATGGTCCCCATGCTTGAGCGTATCGAGTCGCAGCGCCAGGAACTCAAGCGCCAAATGGCGGTGCTGGCGGACAACGATCGTATGCGCCGCGAGTTCACGGCGAATATCACCCATGAGCTCAAGACGCCGCTTACGGCGATTTCGGGCTATGCCGAGCTCATCGCAAATGGCATGGTCGAGGGCGAGGACGACCTGCGCAACTTTGGCGGTCGCATCTATCGTGAGGCGGGCCGCTTAGCAGCGCTTGTCAACGACATCCTTACGCTGTCTAACTTGGACGAGGCCGAGCGTGCAACTGAGGGCGAGGCGGTGCCCATTGGGTCCACGGAGCCTATTGAGCTCTCGCGTGCCATCTACGCGGTTGAGCAGCGTCTTGAACAGGTCGCCCGTCAGGCGAATGTGACGATAAGTCATGAGACCAAGCCTGTGGTCATCGAGGGCGTGTCGCGCTTGATTGACGAGCTCATCTATAATCTGGCAAGCAACGCCATCCGCTACAATCGACCCGGCGGTACGGTTACGCTGCAGTGCGGCACCAACGACGAAGGCCATCCGTTCCTTGCGGTCGCCGACACGGGAATCGGTATCGCGCCTGAAGAACAGGGCAAGGTATTTGAGCGGTTCTATCGCGTGGACAAGAGTAGGTCCAAGGCGCGCGGCGGAACCGGTCTGGGGCTTGCCATTGTCAAGCATGCGGCCCTGTATCATCACGCCACGCTCGATCTGTCGAGCGAGTTGGGCGTGGGAACCACCATTACGGTGACGTTTCCCATACAGCAGGACGAGCCATTCGCATAGCGATACAACATAGGTATTGATGTAGACGCCGCATTTGACTTTCGGGTGCGGCGTTGTTGTGCAATTTTACGATTGCTTCCGACATTTTTACAGGAGAGCCTGTTTCTTATGTATAGAGTTTGGTCTCGGTAAAAAGATGCGATAACATACGGACAGTTTTGTCAATCCGAACTGGGGAAATGAAAGGCAAGCTGCATGACCCTTCTCGAACTGTTCCAGCTGCTGAAGAAGCACCTCAAGCTGGTCATCACCCTTCCGGTGGTCTGCGCGATCGCCATGGGCATCGTGTCCTTCGCCGCGATGGACAACACCTATACCGCGACGACGAGCATGTACATTCTCGCCAAGACCGACGATAGCGGCCAGATGAGCTACAACGATCTCTCGGCGAGCCAGATGCTTTCCAACGATATCGCCACGCTGCTGGATAGCGATAGCGTTAAGAGCGGCGCCGCCAAGGAACTGGGCCTCACCGATCTGGATGACTACAAGGTGTCTGTTTCCTCCGAGACCACCACGCGTGTCATTACGCTTTCGGTTACCGGCACCGATGCCAAGGAGACGGCTGAGGTCGCAAAGGCCATAGCTAGCTCGGTGAGTACGGTCGCTCAGAACGTCGGCGCTGCCCAGAGCATCAACGTTATCGACGAGGCTAAGACCCCCGAAGCCCCCAGCGGCCCCAAGCGCACGCTGTATATTGCCGTCGCGTTCCTCGCCGGTATCTTTATCGCAGTCGCCTATGTCGTTTTGGCAGACATGCTCAATACCCGCATCCGCGGTGCCGAAGAGGCGGAAGAGCTCCTGGGCATTCCCGTTGTTGGCCGAATTCCGGCTATGAAAGGTGGTAAATAGGCATGGCTAAGGCAAAGAACACCGATAAGCTCGTTGTACAGAATGCCGCCAAGACCCTTCTGGCCAACATCCGCTTTGCGAGCGTGGACGACCCCATTCGCACCATCACCGTTACGTCCTCGATTCCCAACGAGGGCAAGTCTACGGTTTCCATCAACCTTGCCCAGGCTATCGCCACCAGCGGCAAGAGCGTCCTGCTGGTCGAGGCTGATATGCGTCGCAGGTCCCTTGCCGATATGCTCGGCGTCCGCTCACGCGGCGGACTCTATGCAGTCCTTTCCGAGCAGGTTTCTATTGACCAGGCGATTGTCGAGACGGGTCAGAAGAACTTCTACTTCCTCGATGCCGAGCCGCATATTCCCAATCCTGCCGACATCATCGTCTCTCACCGCTTTGCCAAGCTGGTAAAGGCACTGTCTGCCAAGTTCCAGTACGTCATCTTTGATGCTCCCCCGGTCGGCACCTTCATCGATGCTGCCGAGATTGCCAGCCTGACCGACGGTACGCTGTTCGTGGTGCGCGAGGACTTCACCAAGCGCGAGGAGGCGCTCAACGCTATCGGCCAGCTTAAGAAGTCCGAGAAGGTCAAGCTCATCGGTACCGTCATGAACTACTGCGAGACCGAGACCAGCGAGTACTACTACTCCTACTACACCAAGGACGGTAAGAAGGTTAAGAAGGGCTCCGACGTTCAGGGGACTTCCAAAAAGGGCATCTTCACCAACCGAGCAAACGTTTAGTTGATTAAGGCTGACCTATGCGTGACATTCATTGCCATATCTTGCCGGGTGTAGACGACGGCGCCGCCGATCTCGATGAGAGCTTGGCGATGCTCGAGGCTGCCAAGCGGGCCGGTGTAACCAGAATCGTTTGCACTCCTCACTGCCGTGATCCCTATTTTGATTACGACAAGATGTGGGATGCCTTTGAGCTGCTGCGTGATAACGCTGACGGTTTTCCGCTCCAGATGGGCTTCGAGGTCAACCATCGAAAGCTCGTTGAGCTTGGTATCGATGCCGCGGAGCACTTGCATTTCGATGGGACCAACGAGTTTCTGCTCGAGCTTTCGACGCATGCCGATGCGTATGCGTTTAGAGAGTACGAGAACACGATTTACGATTTGCAGTGTCGTGGCTACCAGGTGATCATCGCTCATCCTGAGCGCTATCGTGCGGTTCAAAAGGATGTAAGCGTGGCGGAGCGTCTGGTCGATATGGGCTGCAAGCTGCAGGCTTCGGCGGACTTTATTGCCGGCGGTCGCTTTGGTCGCGAGAAAAAGCCGGCACAGCGCCTGTTCGATCAGAACCTGTACAGCTTCATCGCGAGCGATGCCCATAACGTGGGTCATTACGACTGCCTGGCGAAGGCTCGCGCGAAGTTTAGCGTGCGCGGAGCTCATTTTCGCTAATATCTGTCCCTAACGTTCGCATTGAATGAAAGGGCAGCCATGGATATTCAACTTAAGACGGGATGTTTTGATGACGCGGCGTTGGTGCGCCGCGTCGTTTTTATGGACGAGCAGGGCTACGAGAATGAGTTCGACGCTATCGACGAGGATCCGAACTGCATTCATGTGACGCTCTATGCAGACGGCGAGCTTGCCGGTTGCTCGCGCGTGTTTCCCGAAGAGCTTGAGCGCGTGGCTGACGCAGAGGCCCCGGTGTTGCCGGCATGCGACATGGACGAAGGCGTTGCGGCGGGGGAGATCTACATTATGGGGCGCGTCGCCGTGCTGCCGGCTATGCGTCGTCGCGGACTGGCGAGTGCGATCGTCGAGGCCAGTGCTTCGTGTGCACGCGATGCCGGCGCTAAGCTTATTAAGCTGCATGCGCAGGAATACGTGTTGCCGCTCTATGCAAAGGCGGGCTACACGCAAATCGCCCCGGTAGATTACGAAGACGAGGGCCAGCCCCATGTCTGGATGGCCAAGCGCGTAGATGGCAGATAGGGACGTTCCTTTTCTGCCGGCAGTTGGGGACGCTCCTTGGCAATTGGCGCATCGGAGCGCTTAGACATACAGTTTTTCGATTCCGTATGTATATATGCGCGCTAATGGGTTATAAAATCTAAGTCTGAACATAGCAGGTCTGCGATTCGGCTCGGGCGACCGGGCCGTTTTTTGCGGACGGGGGTAGCGCGAAAGGACTGCACATGCGTCAATTTAAGACCGAGAGCAAAAAACTGCTCGACCTCATGATCAACTCCATCTACACCAATAAGGAAATCTTCCTGCGCGAGCTTATCTCTAACGCGAGCGACGCCGTCGACAAGCTCAACTTTAAGAGTCTGCAGGACCCGAGCGTCAAGATCGACCAGGGCGACCTGGCCATTCGCGTCTCCTTTGATAAAGACGCCCGCACCATTACCATCTCGGATAACGGCATTGGCATGACCGCCGAGGAGCTCGAGCGCAACCTAGGCACTATCGCTCATTCCGGCTCCGAGGAGTTTAAGACCGAGAACGCCGAGCAGCAGGGTTCGGATGTCGACATCATCGGCCAGTTTGGCGTGGGCTTCTACTCGGCTTTTATGGTCGCCAGCCATGTGAAGGTCGTCAGCCGCGCCTACGGCGAGGATGTCGCCCATGTGTGGGAATCCGACGGTCTTGAGGGCTACACCATCGAGGACGGCGAGCGCGCCGAGCACGGTACCGATGTCATCCTGACGCTGCGCGAGAACGAGAAGCTCGACGCCGACGGCGAGGCCGAGACCTACGATCGCTTCCTGACCGAGTGGGGCCTCAAGAGCCTGATTCAGCAGTACAGCAACTATGTGCGCTACCCGATTCAGATGATGGTGTCCAAGAGCCGCCAGAAACCCAAGCCCGAGGACGCCGGCGACGATTACAAGCCCGAGTACGAGGACTACCAGGAGCTTGAGACCGTCAACTCCATGACGCCGATCTGGAAAAAGCGCAGCTCCGATGTCGAGCAGAAGGACTACGACGAGTTCTACAAGTCCACGTTCCACGACTTTGACGATCCGGCGCGCACCATCAGCTTCCACGCCGAGGGTACGCTCGAGTACGACGCACTGCTGTTTGTGCCAGGTCGCGCGCCGTTCGATCTGTACAGCAAAGATTACGAGAAGGGCCTGTCGCTCTACAGCTCCAACGTCCTGATTATGGAGAAGTGCGACGACCTGCTGCCCGACTACTACAACTTTGTCCGCGGCGTCGTGGATTCCGCCGACGTGTCGCTCAACATCTCGCGCGAGACGCTGCAGCAGAACCGTCAGCTCAAGGCCATCGCCAAGCGTGTGGAAAAGAAGATTACCGCCGACCTTGAGGATATGCGCGACAACGACCGCGAGGCCTACGAGAAGTTCTTTGAGAACTTTGGCCGCGGCCTTAAGTACGGCATCTACTCGAGCTATGGCATGAAGGCCGATGAGCTCGCCGACCTGTTGCTGTTCTGGTCTGCCAAGGAACAGAAGATGATTACCCTGGCCGAGTATGCCAAGGGCATGCCTGAGGATCAGAAGGCCATCTACTACGCCGCCGGCGACTCGCGTGAGCGCTTGGCCAAGATGCCCGTGGTAAAGGGCGTGCTCGACCGCGGCTATGACGTGCTGCTGCTGACGCAGGATGTGGATGAGTTCACGTTCCAGGCTATGCGTGAGTACGTTGCCGCCGATATGCCCAAGATCTACGAGGACGATGCTGCCCGCGAGGCTGCCGAGAAGGCTGTGGCCGACGGTGCCGAGCCCGAGGTCGAGGATCGTCATCTAGAGCTCAAGAACGTTGCGACCGGTGATCTTGACCTGGCGACCGAGGACGAGAAGAAGGAGGCCGAGGACGCCACCAAGGAGAACGAGGACCTCTTTAGCGCTATGAAGGAGGCGCTCGGTGACAAGGTCGAGAAAGTCGCCGTCTCCGCGCGCCTGACCGATGCCCCCGCTTGTATCACCACCGAGGGCCCACTTTCGCTCGAGATGGAGAAGGTGCTCCAGAAGGGACCCGAGGGCGCGCCCGACGGCATGCCCAAGAGCCAGCGCGTGCTCGAACTCAACGCCAAGCACCCGGTCTTTGACAAGCTTGTCGCTGCCCAGAAGGCAGGCGACGCCGACAAGATCAAGCAGTACTCCGGCTTGCTCTACGATCAGGCCCTGCTGGTCGAGGGCATCCTCCCCGAGGACCCCGTGGCCTTCGCGGCGGCTGTCTGCAACTTGATGTAGTTCGGGGATACGGCACCGTAGCTAGATTAGAACGAGAGTGGATAATCTCCCACTTTTGGCTCGAATGCGGGCTTGAAGTGGGAGATTTTCCACTCTCGTTTCCTTTTGAATGATCCCTCCGTCCCCAAGGGATCATTTATTTGTGCGGGTTGTGGTTTTGTGACCTGCTGAAATTTAGGATACTGTACATCTGTACGTTAACTCATCTTCGTAGTATATTGCTACCCGCAAAACTCAGCACCATTGTGCCGCGAGGCACTAAAGCGCCTACGTACAATGGTTATCGATAGTACGATTCGATTCAACGACAGGATGGATGGTCCAAGCGTGAGTCTCGGCAGCAAACTATCCGATGCAAAGGTCTCCTTTGCGATTTTTAAGCGCGACATTAAGCGACTGCTTGTGAACCCCGTCGCCTTGGTGGTCACCCTTGGCGTGTGCGTTATTCCCTCGCTGTATGCCTGGTACAACATCGTGGCCAACTGGGATCCGTATGGAAACACCCAGGGCATCAAGATTGCCATCGCCAATAACGACCAGGGCACTCAAAACGACCTGGTGGGCGAGCTCAACGCGGGCGACAAAGTCGTCGATCAGCTCAAGGAGAACGACCAGCTGGGCTGGACTTTCGTCAACTCGGCCGCCGATGCTAAAGAGGGCGTTGAGAGCGGTGAGTACTATGCGGCGATCGTGATCCCCAAGAATTTCTCGGATAACCTGGTCTCGATGCTCGACGGCAACTACCATCAGCCCAAGCTCACGTACTACGTCAATGAGAAGAAGAGCGCCATTGCGCCCAAGGTCACCGACACCGGTGCGAACACCATCGAGGAGCAGATCAACTCGGAGTTTGTCTCTACGGTGGGCGAGACCGTGGCGGGTATCGCCAAGGATGCAGGCGTCGATCTTAAGAACAAGGCGACCCAGACTCAGGATTCGCTGGCAAGTTCGGTGTCCGAAGCATCCGACACTTTGGGCGAGGTGCGCGATTCGATTGGCGATATGAATGCCGCCATCGATGAGACGAGCGGTGCCATCGCCTCGGCTGATGCAGCGCTCGCCGGCCTGCAGGGCCAGGCGCCGTCGCTGACGCAGGCGATCTCCCAGGGCAATGACCTGCTGGGCGAAGCTCGTTCCACGGCGGGCAATTCCATCACTTCGCTTTCCAAGGCACTCTCGGAGGGTAGCCTTGCGCTCACCAAGACATCGGCTTCCGCGAACGCCGCCATCGGTAAGCTGACGGGCACGGTCACGTCTACGACCACCCGCATCGACAATTCGCTCGAGTCTCTCCAGGCTACGATCGATCACAACACCGCTGTCATTGGACATCTCCAGATCCTTGCCAACGATACATCGACGGGCTCCGAGGACGTTGATGCGCTTATCGTGTCGACCATCGATACGCTCCGCGAGCAGAATGAGAAGCTGCAGAGCATCAAGGATGGCCTGTCCGCGCAGTCGAGCGCCATGGCGAATGACGCCGCGGCTGTCTCGGGCGCCAGCGACGCTATCAATAACGCAATTCAGACCGGTGCGAACAACCTTGGCCAAGCCCAGACGGACTTGGGCCAAAACGCGCTGCCGAAGGCCTCGAGTGCACTCGATTCCTTTGCCGCCGTCTCGGGCGACCTGACGGGTATCGTATCGGGCCTCACGCCTACCATTGCAAGTGCGCGCGGCACGCTTTCGCAGCTTGACGCCACGCTCGGCCAGGCCAAGACCACCTTGGCCCAGACCGACACCTCGCTTGCCAAGGTCCAGGACAAGCTCGCAACCGCCGCTAACGACATCGCGGCGCTGCAGACCTCGGAGTCCTTGGGCGATTTGGCGGAGCTGATGGGCGTCGACGTCGATGACGTTGCCGACTTTATGGCATCTCCGGTCGAGCTGACCTCCAAGTCGATTTACCCGGTCAAGAGCTTTGGCTCGGGCATTGCCCCCTTCTATACCAACCTGGCACTTTGGGTGGGCGGCTACGTGCTCATCGCTATTTACAAGCTCGAGGTCGACCGCGAGGGCATCGGTGCCTTTACGGCGCGCCAGGGCTACTTTGGCCGTTGGCTGCTGCTGGTAATTCTGGGCGCGTTCCAGGCCATTATCGTCACGGTGGGCGACCTGGTGATTGGCGTGCAGTGCGTCAACCCGCTACTCTTTGTGCTGGGCGGTATCGCTATCTCGTTCACATACGTCAACATCATCTATGCGCTGTCCACCACCTTTAAGCACATCGGAAAGGCTATCGGCGTCATCCTCGTCATCGTGCAGATTCCGGGTTCGTCGGGCATGTACCCCATCGAGATGATGCCTGGCTTCTTCCAGTGGCTGCATCCGCTGCTGCCCTTTACCTACGGCATTAATCTGCTGCGCGAGACGGTCGGCGGCATGTACTCGTTCAACTACCTGTTTAACCTGTGCATCCTGGGCGTGTTCCTGATCGTCGCGCTCTTCATTGGCCTGCAACTGCGTCCGCTGCTGCTCAACCTCAACCTGCTATTCGATAAGCAACTTGCCACGACGGGTCTGATGATTTGCGAGTCCAACGATCTGCCGCGCCAGCGCTATTCGCTGCGCACCGCTATGCGCGTCATGCTCGATTCCGATTCATACCGTCGCGAGCTGCTCGATCATGCCGTGGCGTTTGAGCATCGCTACCCGTACTACATCAAGGGCGGTTTCGCCGCCGTGGTAGGCGTGCAGGTCCTGCTCTTTGTGCTGTCGACGGTGCTCGATATCGACAATAACGGCAAGATCATCCTGCTCGTCATCTGGATCATTTCGGTTATCGCCATCTGCGGCTGGCTCATCAACATCGAGTACATCCGTGCGAGCCTCAATACCCAGATGCGTATCTCGGCGCTTTCGGACGAGGACCTGCGCCGCGAGATGCGCGAGCACACGGCAGCCATTCCTGCCGCCCGTCGCATGTTCGGCCTCAACGCCAGTGAGCGTGGCGCCAAGGGCGGCGACCAGCCCACGGACCGTTTGCCGCATATCGGCTCGCACCATAAATTCGAGGGCATCGACAACGCGGTTGCAGATGACGGGGAAACCGCTCCGCTCGGCAAGCACTCCAAAGGAGGTGAGGCATAAATGAAGAACATCCTGCATCTGTTTAAACGCGATGTCCAAAACGTGTCTCGCTCCGTGATCGGCATGATTGTCGTGATGGGCCTTATTGTCGTGCCATGCCTGTATGCGTGGTTTAACATTGCCGGCAGTTGGGATCCGTACGGCAACACCGGCAATCTTAAGATTGCCGTGGTCAATACCGACGAGGGCTACGAGAGCGACCTGATTCCCGTCGAGATTAACGTGGGCGAAAACGTGACCGCCACCCTGCGCGGCAACGAGAACTTCGATTGGGTCGTGCTCAACGATCGCGACAAGGCTATCGAGGGCGTCAAGTCGGGCGCGTACTATGCTGCCGTCGTGATTCCCAAGACGTTTAGCGCCGACATGATGACGCTCTTCTCGACCGACGTGAAGCACGCCGATATCGAGTTCTATGAGAACCAGAAGGCCAACGCCATCGCCCAGATCGTGACCGAGAAGGGTTCGAGCGCCGTTCAGAGCCAGGTCAACGAGACCTTTACCAAGACCATCACGACCATCGGCCTTAAGACGGTGTCTAGCCTGCTCGACTACATGAGCACCGACCAGGTCGGCAACTTTATCGCCAACCTGTCCTCGACGCTCGGCGATTCGGTCGAGGACCTGCAGGACGTTCAGGCCAGCGCGACCTCGCTCGCGGGCATTTTGAGCTCTACGTCCGATTCGCTGACGTCGGCGGGCAGTATGCTCCAGCAGACGGGTACGGTCGATGAGTCGACCAAGCAGCTGATGGAGCACGCCAAGAGCGGCATGAGCGAGTCCAAGGAAGCGCTGAAGGCCGCTAACGACGCCATCAACGCCGCAATTGACGGAAGCACGGGCTCGTTCGACAACGTGTCCGCCGAGCTTTCGAAGGCATTCGATGCGGCGAACCAGCATGTCGACCTTACGGTGTCCCAGCTCAACGAAGCCGCGGCGGCGCTCAACACCCGTGCCGACGATATCGATGCCACGGCCGACCAGCTCCGCAGCTTTGCTGACCAAGTGAGTGACGAAAAGCTGAAAGACGGCCTTAAGTCCGTCGCGACGTCGCTCGGCAGGATCGCAGCGGAGTACCGCAACAACGCTAAGGATCTGACGGCGACCGCAAAGTCCCTTTCTGACAGCATGGCAGAGGCCAACAACACGCGTGCCGAGGTCGACCAGGCCATCGCCGATGCCAAGGCGGGCATCTCGGGTGCCAAGTCCGACTACGATTCCACGTTCTCGGTCAAGGCCAAGGAGCTCAAGAAGACGGTTTCGGGCATCCTGGACTCGCTCGACGGCATTTCGGGCGACCTTGATGGTGCCGTAGACGGTCTGACCGACGCATCCGGCTCGCTGGCGAAGGGCCTCTCCAAGGCCGCAAAGCTGGTCAACAAGGCTTCCGATCAGCTGGGTGAGGCGTCGGAAAAGATCAGTGCCTTCAAGGACGAGCTCGACAGCGCCCTGATGTCGGGCGACCTGGCGACGATCAAGACGATGATCGGCAATGATCCCGAGGGGCTGGCCGTGTCGCTTTCCGGCCCCGTTGCGCTCGATCGCAAGCCGGTCTACCCGATCCGCAACTACGGTTCGGCCATGGCGCCGTTCTACACGATTCCTGTCTCTTATACACA